>NZ_JACCQA010000042.1:0-63709 GCF_015712215.1 Burkholderia sp. 9779_493 | reverse complement strand
CCGTAACGGTGAGCAAGTGTCTTGGTGCCGGCCTCTCCAGCCAGGTACGCCTGAACCACTCGACGCCGAAAACGTTCGTCGTACTTCGTCATGAAAAACACCCCAAAGGTTGGATCTAGTCCAACTTCGTGGGGTCAGTTCAGATGCGGCCGGTTTGCTTTTGGGGAAGCGAAAACGCCGGAGGCGCGCCGGCCGTCAGCCGGCCGGCGCGGGAAAGAACCGCCCCAGTTCGCGCGCGAGTTCGTTGAGCACCGCCATCTCCTGCTGCGAGATCTTGCGCGCGGGTTGCGCGCCGGCCCAGTCGCCGTACAGCAGCGCGACGGTCGTCGTGCCGACCCGCACGGGCAGCAGCACGAACGCGCGCGTGTCGTCGAACGCGTCGAGATACCACGCGGGCAGGCGCTTCACCATCTTCGGCTCCTGCGCCTGCTCGATGAAGATGCCGACCGAGTTCGTGATCGCGAGATGAAACACGTCCGGCTCGAAGCGCTCGTCGAAGCGTAGCCGGTCGAGCGTCGTATCGACGCCGGGGCCGAAGCCGAGGCGCGCGGCGAACGTGCCGTCGTCGTGACGCACGAACATCACGGTGCGCGTGAACGCGAGGCCGGCCAGCAGGCTTTCCGACGCGAGCGCGAGCACCGGCGTCAGCACGTGCTCGGACGGCAGCGCGCGCAGGTCGGCCAGGCCGGCTTCGAGGCAGGCCTCGGGTTCGGCCTGCGCGCGTGCGATCGCATCGGCGTTCGCACGCAGCTCGACGATCTCGCGCATCACGGTGTCGCTCGCTTCCTCGCGCGCGAGGCGCTCGGCGATCTCGACGAGCGCCTCGGATTCCATGTCCAGCTCGGCGCCGTAGTGCTGCGCGAGCGCCGCGATGCGCGCGTCGCGCTGCGGGCTGGCGGGCATGACGAGCGCGCCGGCGACGTCGGTCGAACAGCGACTGACCGCGCGCAGCCAGCGGATGCGCTCGGCCGGGCCGTCGTCGGCGGCCGGCTCCGCGTGGCGGGCGTCATCGTCTTCGTCGTCGAACGCGTCGGCGTGCGCCGCGTGATCGTCGTCGGCCATCCCGGCACGGATCACGTCGGGCAGCCGCCAGCGCGCGGCCGCCTCGAGGCCGATCTCGTCGAAGCCGACGCCGAGCACGTCGACGCAGGCCGCCGATTCGTCGCCGTTCAGCTCGGCCGCGCGGCGCCGGATGCGGTCCCACTCGCTGTCGAGATAGCAGACCACCAGCAGCTTGCCGACCTGGCGCATCAGCGTGCAGACGACGGCTTCCTCGCCCGAGCGCAGTTCGGCGCGCTCGGTGAGCTTGCGCGCGACGCAGCCGGACAGCAGCGCGCGGTTCAGCTCCAGCTTCGCGTCGATGCGCCGCGGCGTGCTCTGGTGGAAATGGTCGACGAGCTTCAGCCCGACCACGAGATGGCCGACGGCGTCCATGCCGAGCACCATCAGGGCGCGGGTCACGGTGGTGATGTTGCCGCCGAACGCCATGTACATCGCGGAGTTCGCGAGCCGCAACACTTTCTGCGTGAGCGCGAAGTCCGACAGCACGACGCGCACGAGCGCGGTGAAGTCGAGGTCGTCGTTCTTCATCGCGGCCATCGTCGCGCGCAGCGATTCCGACAGCAGCGGGAAATCGCCCCGTTCGTTCATCCGGGCCCACAGCTTGTCGAGCAGCGCGGTGCGGGGCAGGTATTCGGTGGTTGACATACGGATCTGTCCGGTTCGCCGCGCGTCAGGCGGCGGCGTGCAGGTGCAGCTGCTGCGCCTCGAAGCGCCGCGCGAGCTCCTCGGACGGCAGCGCCTGGCAGACGAGCCAGCCCTGGATGTGATTGCAGCCCATCTCCGTCAGCAGCTCGCGCTGCGCCTCGGTCTCGACGCCTTCGGCGACGAGCTCGAGATCCAGTGTCTGCGCGAGGCCGACCACCGCCGACACGATCGCGCGATCGTTGCGCGACGTCAGCAGGTTCTCGACGAAACTGCGGTCGATCTTCAGCTTCGCGAGCGGGAAGCGCTGCAGATAGGCGAGGCTCGAATAGCCGGTGCCGAAATCGTCGATCGCGAAGCGGATGCCGAGATCGGTCAGCTCCTCGAGCAGCACCTTCGCGTGCGCGGGGTCGTGCATCAGCAGGCTTTCGGTGATTTCGAGCACGATGCGGCGCGGGTCGATGCCCGTCAGCGCGATCGCCTCGCGCACGCTCTGCGTGAAGCGCGGATCGCGGAACTGCTGCGGCGACACGTTGACCGCCACGTATTGCAGCGCGAGCCCCTGGCCGTCCCAGGCGACGAGCTGCATGCACGCGGCCTTGAGCACCCAGTTGCCGAGGTAGTTGATCAGGCCGATCGATTCGGCGAGCGGGATGAAGGTGGCCGGCGGCACGAGGCCGTGCACCGGATGGCGCCAGCGGATCAGCGCCTCGACGCCGACCACCGCGCCCGACTGGCTGCGCGTGATCGGCTGGAAATGGAGCGAAAACTCGCCGTTGCGCACGCCGTCGTACAGGTCGGCTTCGAGCTTGAGGCGTTCGGCGTCGGCCGGATCGTCGACGGGCGCATGGAACGCGAGCGCGTTGCCGCCCGACGCCTTCGCCTGCGAGAGCGCGTGGTCGGCGCGGCGCAGCAGCGGGCTGTGGTGCTGCGCCCGATGCGGCGCGGCACGTTCGTCGGGGTAGAGCGCGATGCCGATGCTCGCGGACAGGTGCACGGTCTGCCCGTGGTACACGTAGGGCTCGCGCACCGCGGCCTGCAGCCGGCGCGCGAGCGCGTCGGCGGCCTGGCTCGCCTGCGCGCGGTCCGGTGCGTTCAGCACGACCGCGAACTTGTCGCTCGCGACGCGCGCGAGCCGTTCGTTCGGCGTGACGAGCGCCTTCAGCCGCTGCGCGGTCTCGCGCAGCAGCGTGTCGCCCGCGTCGTAGCCGAGCGCGCGGTTGATCCGCTGGTAGTCGTCGAGGTCGAGCAGCAGCAGCGCCGCGCAGGTGCCGTGCTCGTCGGCGGTCTGCTGCGCGCGCATCAGCGCCGGCACGAGCGCGGACAGGTTGTCGAGGCCCGTCATCGGGTCGTGGTGCATTTCGTACGTGAGGCGTGCCTCGAGCGCGCGCCACGACGACACGTCGAACGCCGCGATCGCGAAGCCGTCGACGCCGTGGTGGCGGCTCTTGAACGCGCGGATCTCGACGTCCAGCGGGTAGGTGAGGGACTTGACGATGCACATCGTCGCCTTCTCGACCTGGCCGGAACGGGCGGCGCGTGCAAGCAGCCCTTCGAGCGCCGGGGTATCCTGTTCGGCAATCAGGTCGCGCAGCGTCAGCGTGTGCAGGTAGTCGCGGTGGTAGCCGATGAAGCGCAGGCTGGCGTCGGACACATACAGAAAGCGCAGCTCGCGGTCGACATGGGCGAGGAAATCCACCGTGCCGACCGTCTGTTCCAGCCAGTTGCGCACGGAATCGTCGCGGCGCGGCGCGACGGCGCGCGCGGGCATCAGCGCGCCGCCCGACCGAGCGAAGCGGCGCAGCGTATGCAAGGCGCTGCGCCAGGAGCCCTTGCGTGACGTCTGTTTCCTGTTGGCTTCCATGTTTCTCGCTGACGTGAAGGGCTGGAACCGGTTGTCCGGAAGGAATAACGGCAGACTGTCAGAAATCTTTAACGGGCCGGCCGCGCGCGGGGCTGTCGCGGTCCGGATCAACGAGGCAGGTGTTCGTCAGGCGAACGCCTGAGGGGCCTGCATCGAGGCTGACTTTATAAGAAATGAGGACGCAGATGAAGCGAAAACTGTTGCTGGGCGCCATGGCGGCGCTGATGGCCGGCCATGCGCTGCTGGCGCAGGCGGAACTGAAGCCGGGCGCCGCGGCGCCCGATTTCACGACGCAGGCGTCGCTGGGCGGCAAGACTTACACGTACTCGCTCGCGGACGCGCTGAAGCAGGGGCCGGTCGTGCTGTATTTCTATCCGGCGGCGTTCACGAAGGGTTGCACGATCGAGGCGCATGCGTTCGCGGACGCGGTCGACCGTTACAAGGCTTACGGCGCGACGGTGATCGGCGTGTCGGCCGACAACATCGACACGCTGACGAAGTTCTCGGTGAGCGAGTGCCGGAGCAAATTCCCGGTCGCGGCCGACCCGGACGCGAAGATCATCCGCGAATACGACGCGAAGCTGCCGGCGCTCGACCGGGCGAACCGCGTGTCCTACGTGATTTCGCCGGAAGGGAAGATTCTCTACGAATACACGAGCCTGTCGCCCGACAAGCATGTCGAGAACACGCTTGCCGCCGTGAAGGCGTGGGCCGACGCGCATCCGAAGCAGTAAGCGGCTGCCCCGCGCATGAAAACGGCCCGTCGTGCGGGCCGCGGGCACGGGCATGCGCCGCCTGCCGGCGGCGCGCAACGGGCCGTCATGCGCGCAACGCCTGCTCGATCGGCACGCTGCCGCCGACGAAGCCGACGATCTTGCGCGAAATGCCGAGCTTGATCGCCTCGATCGCGGCCCATGCCACGTCCTGGCGCGACACGGGCGGCGCGGGATCGAGCCACGTATCGGTCAGCGCGATCTTGCCGACGCCCGGATCGTCGGTGAGCGGGCCCGGGCGCAGGATCACGTAGTCGACGCCCGATGCGATCACGCGGTCGTCGCCTTCGCGCTTCATCTGCGAATAGTGGTGCAGCGCGTCCGGCCCCTGCTCGGGCCGGTACGCGGACAGCGAGCTGACCACCACGAGCTTCTGTGCGTTGTAGGCGAGCGCGTAGTCGGCCGCGCGGGCCACCGCGTCGCGGTCGACCTGCTCCTCTTCGGTCGCGCCGTCCGATTCGGCCGAGCCGGCCGCGTAGATCACGTGCGTGATGCCCTGGAAAGCGTGCGAGAAATCGTTCGTCAGATCGGCCTCGACGACCCGTGCGCCCGCCAGCGCATAGCCGTGCCGGCGCACGAGCGCCGTGACCTCGAACTCCGGCTGCTTGAGCAGCAGATCCGCGCAGGCCTGGCCCGTCCGGCCGGTCGCGCCAATCAGCAGTACCTTCGTCGTCATGAAACCGCTCCTTGCTCGATGCGTCATCCATCCAGATAGGGACGGACGACCGATAACTCAAGTGTAATGTCGAATTGACCCGGCGGCGGGCGCGTAATAAGGGGCGTACCGGCATCGGGCGTACCGGCTCCCGGCGCACCGGCATGCGCGGCCGGCGGTCATTCATTCACACGGATGCGGGAATGACGCGCCGACCGGCTATCATGTGCGCGATGCATTTTTCGCCGCCACGTGTGAATAACGCGGCGGCCCACCGGTTGGAGTACACATGGCATTACCCCTGGACAACGTCAGCATGGCCGTGTTCTGCGACTTCGAGAACGTCGCGCTCGGCGTGCGCGACGCGAAGTACGAGAAATTCGACATCAAGCCCGTGCTGGAGCGCCTGCTGCTCAAAGGCAGCATCGTCGTGAAGAAGGCCTATTGCGACTGGGATCGCTACAAGGGCTTCAAGGCGTCGATGCACGAAGCGAGCTTCGAGCTGATCGAGATTCCGCACGTGCGCCAGTCGGGCAAGAATTCGGCCGACATCCGGCTCGTCGTGGACGCGCTCGACCTCTGCTACACGAAGTCGCACGTCGATACGTTCGTGATCATCAGCGGCGATTCGGATTTTTCGCCGCTCGTGTCGAAGCTGCGCGAGAACGCGAAGAAGGTGATCGGCGTCGGCGTGAAGAAATCGACGTCGGACCTGCTGGTCGCGAACTGCGACGAATTCATCTTCTACGACGATCTGGTGCGCGAGCAGCAGCGTGCGCTCGCGAAGCGCGAACAGCAGCAGCGCGCGGGCAACGGCGGCGCGAAGCGGCCGGACGAGCCGTCGCGCAAGCACGACATGGACGCGCGCAAGGCCGAGGCGATCGCGCTGGCGGTCGAGACCTTCGACGCGCTCGCGTCGGAGCGCGACGACGTCGGCAAGATCTGGGCGTCGGTGCTCAAGAGCGCGATCAAGCGCCGCAAGCCGGATTTCAACGAGTCGTATTACGGGTTCCGCGCGTTCGGCAACCTGCTGGACGAGGCGCAGGCGCGCGGCCTGCTCGAAGTGGGGCGCGACGACAAGTCGGGCGCGTTCGTGTCGCGGGCCCGCCAGTCGGCGGCCGCCGAGCACGTTGCGGCGGGCGGTGAGGGCGGCGCGGCGCACCACGGCGGCCACCATGGCACACGGGCGGCGGAGCCGGTACCGGCCGGCCGCGAGGCGCGCCGTCGCGGGCAGCGGACGGAATCGGTCGTTCACGAAAGCGCGCAGGTCGAGGCGGAAGACGCGGAGCTTGCCGAGGTCGCCGACGCGGCGCCGGCCGACACGCCCGAGACACCCGAAGCACCCGCGGTGGCCGACGCGCACGGCGACGCGAAGGATGGCCGCAAGCGCGCGCGCAAGAGCGCGGCGAAGAAGACCGGCGCGAAGAAGGGCGCGGCCGCGAAGGCCGCCGATCGCCACGCGGCCGGCCAGCCGGACACCGCCGCGCAGGGCGACACGCCGCATGGCGGCGATGCGCACGCGCACGGCCAGCATGCGGACGAACCGCATCGCGACGCAGCGCATGACGAGCGGCACGCCGAGCCGGCGCCTCGCGCTTCCGGCGCTCGGGACGACGCCGCGCAACCGTCGCACGGCGTGGCGCCGGTCGAAGCAACCGTCGACGCGACTCCCGAAGCACCGGCCGCCGCGAAGCCGAAGAAGCCGGCCCGCAAGGCGGCGCCGCGCGCGCGTCGTCCGCGCAAGACGACGGCCGCCGCCGAGTAACGGCAGCCGGCGGCAGCCGGGGCAGTCGTCCGGGTTTCGTCCGCAACCGGGCGACACCCGCGCCGTCCGGGCCGGCGCCATGCCGGCCTGTCGCGCTAGCCGTTCAGCACGTACGGCTGCGTCATCACTTCGAGGAAGTGACCGTCCGGGTCGTCGAAGTACACGCCGCGTCCGCCGTTGTGGCGGTAGATGTCACCGGCTTGCCGCTTCGCCGGATCGGCCCAGTGCGGCAACCCGCGTTCGCGAAGGCGCGCGAGCACGCGATCGAAGCCGGCCTCGTCGATCAGGAACGCGTAATGCTGCGACCGGATTTCCCCCGCCTGTTCGTAAAAATCGAGCGACACGCCATTGTCGAGCGCGACGACCAGCATCGCGCCGAACGGCGTCGGCGGCGGCAATTCCAGCAGTTCGGTGAGGAAGCGGCTCGACGCATGCTTGTCGCGGCACCAGACGATCGTGTGGTTGAGCTGGACGTTCATGGCGGGTTCCCGGGAAGGGGACGGCGGTGGGCATGGACACACGATAGCCGATCGCGGCCCGTCCGCAAGCCGGGGCCGCGGCGAACCGGGCGGCACGCGCCATTCGTCGGCTGAAACGATCTGGACGAACGGCTACTTTTTCGGGAGCAAAGGTCATTGGCGCCGCTTTTTGCGCCGCCAAGAATTCCTGTCAAGCCATCGCCGTCATCCGCCGGATGACGAACGGGCGATGCGCAACAGGGAGACAGACGATGCGCTTCATGCTGAACGGCCAGCCGTTCGATTTCGACGGCGATCCCGATACGCCGCTCCTGTGGGTCATTCGCGACTCGGCCAGACTGACGGGCACCAAATACGGCTGCGGCATCGGCGCGTGCGGCGCCTGCACCGTGCATCTCGACGGCGAAGCCGCGCGCGCGTGCGTGCTGCCGGCGGCGAGCGTCGCGGGCCGCGCGATCACGACGATCGAAGGGCTGTCGCACGACCGCTCACATCCGGTGCAGCGCGCGTGGATCGAGAAGGACGTGCCGCAATGCGGCTATTGTCAGTCGGGGATGGTGATGGCGACGGCCGCGCTGCTCGCGCGCCACCGCAAGCCGACCGACGCGCAGATCGACGCGGCCGTCACGAACCTGTGCCGCTGCGCGACCTATCAACGCATTCGCGAGGCGATCCATGTCGCGGCCGGCTGACGCGGTGCGGGCGCAGCCCGTGCCGAACGCGGCGCGACGCGTGTTCCTGAAGGGCGGCGTCGCGCTGGCGGGCAGCCTGCTGCTGCCGCTGGCATTCGGCGACGTCGTGCAGGCGGCCGGCGACGGCGCGCGCTTTCGCGAGATCAACGACTGGGTTCGCGTCGACGCGGACGGCCGGACGATCATCGGCTTGTCGCAGGCGGAAGTCGGGCAGGGCGTCCATACCGGGCTGCCGCAGGTGCTGGCCGACGAGATGGATGCCGACTGGCGCAGCGTGACGGTCGAGTTCGTCACGGGACGCGACGCGTACCGGATCGATGCCGCGAACGAGGCGCCGCAGCAATTCGTCGGCGCATCGATGTCGGCGACGATGTTCTACATGCGGTTGCGGATCGCGGGGGCGCAGGCGCGCTCGGCGTTCCTGCGGGCCGGCGCCGCGCGGCTCGGCGTGCGCGACACGCAGTGCGTGACGCGCGACGGCCGCGTCATCCATCCGCCGAGCGGGCGTTCGCTGTCGTACGGCGCGCTCGTCGACGACGCGGCCAGGCTGCCGCACGATCCGCAGCCGCGCCTGAAACCGGCTTCCGCGCACACGCTGATCGGCCGTCCGCTGCACAAGCTCGACGTGCCCGCGAAGGTCGACGGCAGCGCGATCTTCGGCATCGACGTGCAGGTGCCCGACATGCTGGTCGGCGCGCTGACGATGGCGCCGACGCTGAACGGCAAGCCGAGCGCGGTGAAGAACCGCGACGCATTGCGCGCGATGCCGGGCGTGGCGGACGTCGTGGTCGCGAAGGACGCGGTGATCGTCGTCGCGCAGACCTACTGGCAGGCGAAGAAGGCGTGCGACGCGGCGGACATCGTGTGGGACGCGGGCCCGACGCCGGCATTCGACAGCACGACGATCCTCGCGCAGCGCAAGGGCGCGCTGCAGGCGGAGCACGCGGTGGTCGCGACGCAGATCGGCGAGCCCGGGCGCCATCTCGCCGAGTCCGGCAACGTCGTCGAAGCCGACTACCACACGCCGTACATCGTTCACGCGACGATGGAGCCCGTCAATGCGACCGTGCATGTGCGGGCCGGCGAGATCGAGGTCTGGGGGCCGATCCAGGGGCAGGACAAGGTGCGCTGGACGCTGTCGGCGCTGTTCGGCGTGCCGGCCGAGCGCGTGATCGTCAACACGACGTTTCTCGGCGGCAGCTTCGGCCGCAAGTACGTGCCCGATTTCGTCGTGCATGCGGCCGTCGCGTCGAAGGCAGTCGGGCGGCCCGTGAAGGTGATCCGCTCGCGCGAGGACGACATCCGTCACGGCTTCTACCGGCCGTGCGCGTCCGCGCGGTTTCGCGCGGCGCTCGGCCGCGACGGCCTGCCGGTCGCGCTGCATGCGCGCGTCGCCGGCCATTCGCTGTATGCGGCGATCAAGCGCGACCGCTACGACAAGGCGGGCGGCTGGGACGAGACGATGCTCGACGGCCTGTACGACCTTTGCTACGACGTGCCGAACCTGCTGGTCGATTCCGTCACGGTGATGCAGCCGATCCCGGTCAGCTTCATGCGCAGTGTCGGCAGCACGTCGACCGTGTTCTTCCTCGAAAGCTTCGTGAACGAGCTCGCGCATACGGTGCGGGCCGACCCGGTGCAATACCGGCGCGCGTTGCTGAAGCACGATGCGCTCGCGCTGCGCGTGCTCGATGCGACGGCCGCGCGCGCGAACTGGTTCGGCCGCGCGCCGGCCGGCCTGTCGCGCGGGGTCGCGTATTCGCTGTACACCGGGCGCGGCGGCGCGTTCAGCACGTACGTCGCGGCGGTCGCCGAGGTGCGCGTGACGCGCGGCAGCGTGAGGCTCGAGCGGATCGTGTGCGGGATCGACTGCGGCCGCGCGATCAATCCGCTGCTGATTCGCGAGATGGTCGAGGGCGGCGTCGGCTTTGCGCTCACCAACACGTTCAGGAGCGAAATCACGTTCGAGCACGGCGCGGTCGTGCAGCGCAATTTCGCCGACTATCCGCTGCTCGGCCTGGCCGCGATGCCGAAGATCGAGGTGGTGATCGTCGACAGCGACCGCGATCCGCAAGGCTGCGGCGAGGTCGCGTTGCCGCCCGTCGCGCCGGCGGTGGCGGATGCGATCTGGCGCGCGACCGGCGAGCGGCCGCGTTCGATGCCGTTCGATACGCCGCTCGCGACCTGAACGACCCGATATCCCCCACCGGCCGGCGGCGCCCCGCGCGTCGCCGGTCAATAGCAAGCATAACTACACGATTGGTCTGGAGACTTCGATGAAAACCTTTCGCACGGCCGCGACGGCCGTCTCGTTCGCGGCCGCCGCCGCCGCATCGCCGGGCGCGCAGGCGCAGGGCAGCGTGACGCTGTACGGCATCGTCGACACCGGCGTGCAGTACTACAACCATGCGGCCGGCGGCGGCGCGGTCGCCGGCATGCCGTCGCTGACCGGCGAAGTGCCGTCGCGCTTCGGGTTGCGCGGCGTCGAGGCGCTCGGCGGCGGCTACCGCACGTTCTTCGTGCTCGAAAACGGCTTCGCGCTGAACTCGGGCGCGCTGAACTACGGCGGCCGCCTGTTCGGCCGGCAGGCGAACGTCGGCATCGATTCGCCGTACGGCACGCTCACGCTCGGGCGGCAGATGAACATGTCGATGCTCGTGCTGCTCAACGCCGACGTGATCGGCCCGTCGATTCATTCGATGGCCAGCTTCGACAGCTATCTGCCGAACGCGCGCAGCGACAGCGCGATCGGCTATCTCGGCCACTTCGGCGGCGTGACGCTCGGCGGTACGTACAGCACCGGGCGCGATGCGGCGGGCCCGGCCGGCCCGTCGGCCACGAACTGCGCGGGCAACGTGCCGGGCGACCCGGTCGCCTGCCGGCAATACACGATGATGGTCGCGTACGACGCACCGCAGTTCGGCGTGGCCGCATCGTACGACGTGATGCACGGCGGCACGGGCGCGTCGGCGCCGCTGTCGAGCCCAGGCTATACGGACACGCGCACGATCGTCGATGCGTACGTCAAGCTCGGCATCGCGAAGCTCGGCGCGGGCTGGATCCGCCGCAACACGGCGGCCGCGGCCCACGGCCAGTCGGACCTCTTTTTCGCGGGCGGCACGGTCTACGCGACGCCGGCGCTATCATTCGACGCACAGGCCGTGCGCTATCTGCTGCGCGGCCGCTACGACTCGAACCTGTTCGTCGGGCGCGCGAATTACAGCCTGTCGAAGCGCACGCTGGTCTATACGTCGGTCGGTTACATGACGAACAGCGCGTTCGGCACGTCGGCGGTGGCGGCAGGCGGCACGGTCGGCACCGGCCGCAACCAGGTCGGCGCGATGGCGGGCATCCAGCAGCGCTTCTGATGCGGCGGCGCGCTCCACGGAGACTTCGACGATGACGACCGATCTTCTCAGCGACGTGCTGACCGACCTGCGGGCCGATGCGGTCGTCACCGGACGCTTCACGCTGAGCGCGCCGTGGGCGATCCGCAAGCCGGCCGTCGCGGGCGCGCCGTTTCGCACCTGCGCGGGCAGCCCGTTCTTCCTGGCGGTCGCGGGCGCCGCGCCCGTGCACGTCGAGCCGGGCGACTTCGTGCTGCTGCCGCACGGCGACGAGCACGTGATGGCGTCGTCGCTCGACGTGCCGCCCGTGCCGTTCGACACGCTGATGGCCGACAAGGGCATCCGGCCGCGCTTCGATACGCCGCTCGAGTTCGTCGCGGGCGGCGGCGGCGCGACCAGCGAGCTCTATACGGGGATCGTCGTGTATCGCGACATCGTGCGCAGCCCGCTGTTCTCGGTGTTGCCGACGCTGATCCACGTGCGCGCCAACGATGCGGCCGTCGCGCCGTGGCTCGCGAGCACGCTGCAGAGCTTCATCCAGGAATCGATGGCGTGCCAGCCGGGCTGGGCGGTCGCCGCGACGCGCCTGGCCGACGTGCTGTTCGTGCAGTTGCTGCGCGCGCATCTGCAATCGTCGGCGAATCATACGGGCTGGCTGCGTGGCCTCACCGATCCGCAGATCGGCCGCGCGATGGCGCTGATGCATCGCGACCCGCGGCGCAACTGGCAGCTCGCGAGCCTCGCGGCCGAGGCCGGCATGTCGCGTTCGCGCTTTTGTGCGCATTTCGCCGAACTCGTCGGCGAGACGCCGATCGGTCATCTGACCGCCTACCGGATGTATCTGGCGAGCGGCGAGCTCGCGAACGGCAAGCTGCGCCTGATCGAGATCGCCGAGCGGGTCGGCTACACGTCGGAGAAGGCGTTCGCGCGCGCGTTCCATCGCTGGTCGGGGATGGCGCCGCGCCGCTATGCGCGCAACGCACGGGACCTGTATGACCTTGCACGACATGGATGACCGCGCGTTGCGCCATTGGGTGCCGGCGCTCGCGCGCGGGCTCGCGATTCTCGAAGCGGTCGCGGCCGGGCCGTCGCTCCCGACCGCCGCGGACCTGGCGACGCGGCTCGACGTGCCGCGCAACTCGATCGCGCGGTTGCTGAGGACGCTGGTCCGGCATGCGTTTCTGGTCGTCGATCCGCACGGCCGCTATCGGCCGGGGCCGGCCGCCGCGCGGGTCGCGGCCGCGTATCTCGGCGCGCGGCCGGAGGTCGCGCACGCGCAGCCGGTGCTGGACGCGTTGTGTGCGCGCAGCGGGCTCGCCGCGCAGTTGCTCGGGCGGGATGGCGCGGAAGTCGTCGTGCTCGCGCAGGCGGCGCCCGACGGGGCCGCGTGCCTCGTCACGCGCGTCGGCGCGCGGTTCGCGGGGCGGATAGAGGACGCTGCGGACGACCAAAGCGACGCGGCCGACGCGGGTGGTCGGCCCGTCCGGCGGTTTGGCCGGCAACGCGCGTCGTGGCAGGAGGCCGGCATCGTCGCGATGCCGGTGGATGCGGGCGGGGCGCTCGCGATCGGCGTCGCGCTCGATGTGCCGGGCGACGCGCGATGGCGGCGGATACCGGCAATGATCGACGACGCGGCGCGGCGCCTGGCGGACGCGCTGGCCGATCCGGCCGAGGCCGAGCGCCGCTGAGCGCCGTCGGCCGTCGTCGCGGCCCACCGGCATGGATGCCGGCTGCGCGCGATCTTCGCGGCGGCGCGGGCCGACGGCCGGGGCGGGGCGGTACGACATGCCCCGCCCCGTTCGCGTCCGGCCGCTCGCCGCTACTTGCCGTTACTCGCCGGCGACCGCCGGCCCGCCGGTATTGCCGCGGCGGTTGCGGCGCTTCTCGGCCCATACGCGGAACCGGTCCATGTACAGGTAGACGACCGGCGTCGTATAGAGCGTCAGCACCTGCGACATGACCAGGCCGCCGGCGATCGCGATCCCGAGCGGCGCGCGCAATTCGGCGCCGTCGCCGTTGCCGAACGCGAGCGGCAGCGCGCCGAGCAGCGCCGCCATCGTCGTCATCATGATCGGGCGAAAGCGCAGCAGGCACGCCTCGTGGATCGCGTCGAACGACGACTTCCCTTGGTTGCGCGTCTGGTCGATCGCGAAGTCGACCATCATGATCGCGTTCTTCTTCACGATGCCGATCAGCAGGATCACGCCGATCAGCGCGATGATGCTGAACTCGGTCTTGAACAGCAGCAGCGCGAGCAGCGCGCCGACGCCGGCCGACGGCAGCGTCGACAGGATCGTGATCGGATGGATGTAGCTCTCGTACAGGATCCCGAGCACGATGTAGACGGCCAGCAGCGCGGCGAGGATCAGGATCGGCTGATCGTTCATCGACTGCTGGAACGCCTGCGCGGTGCCCTGGAAGCTGCCGACGATCGTCGGCGGAACCCCGACCTGCGCCATCGTCTGGTAGATCACCTGCGTCGCCTGCGACAGCGACACGCCCGGCGGCAGGTTGAACGAGATCGTCGTCGCGACGAACAGCCCCTGGTGGTTGACCGACAGCGGCGTCGTGCTCGGCCCGAAGGTCGCGATCGCCGACAGCGGGATCATCGTCGACTTCGACGTCGACACCGACGCGCCCGACGACGCGCTCGACTTGCCGCTCGCCGCGATCGAGTTGAGCGCCTGGTTGCGCGCCGAGTCGGACGCGATCGCCGCGGCGCTTTGCGCGGCCGTGCCGGCGCTCGACGTGCCGGCCGAGGTCGCGACGAAGGTGCCGGCGGCCGCGTTGGTCGTCTGCGAGCCGTTCGCGCTGCCGCCCGACGTGCTGATCCACACCTGGTTCAGCATCTCCGGGCTCTGCCAGTATTTCGGCGCGACTTCCATCACGACGTGGTACTGGTTCAGCGGGTTGTAGATCGTCGAGACCTGGCGCTGGCCGAACGCGTCGTACAGCGTGTTGTCGATCTGCGCGGGCTTGATGCCGAACCGCGCGGCCGTCGCGCGGTCGATCGTCACCATGGCCTCCATGCCGCCTTGCTGCTGGTCGGAGTTCACGTCGGTCAGCTCGGGGCGCTTCTGCAGCGCCTCGGTCAGCAGCGGCCCCCACTTGTACAGGTCGGCGGTCGAATCGCCGAGCAGCGTGAACTGGTACTGCGCGTTGCTCTGCCGGCCGCCGACGCGAATGTCCTGCGCGGCCTGCAGGAACGTGCTCGCGCCGGCCACGTCCGCCAGCCGCGGGCGCAGCTGCTGGATCACCTGGTCGGCCGACAGCTTGCGCTCGGTGCGGTCCTTCAGCGTGACGAACATGAAGCCGGAGTTGGTTTGCGTGCCGCCGGTGAAGCCCGCGACGCTCTTCACGTTCGGGTTGGCCTGCACGATCCGCATCATCTCGGAGAACTTCAGCTTCATCGCCTGGAACGACGTGGACTGGTCGGCCCGAATGCCGCCGATCATCAGCCCGGTGTCCTGCTGCGGGAAGAAGCCCTTCGGCACGACGACGTACAGGTACACGTTCAGCCCGATCGTCGCGAACAGCGTCAGCAGGATCAGGAGCGGCCGGCGCAGCGCCCACGACAGCGAGCGCTCGTAGCCGCGCTGCAGGCGCGCGAAACCGCGTTCGAGGAAACGCCCGAAGCGGCCCTCGCTTTGCGGGTCGTGCTGTTCGGGCAGCAGGCGCGCGCACATCATCGGCGTGACCGTGAGCGACACCGCGAGCGACACGGCGATCGCGAGCGACAGTGTCAGCGCGAACTCGCGGAACAACCGCCCGACGATTCCGCCCATCAGCAGGATCGGCAGGAACACCGCGACGAGCGAGATGCTCATCGACAGCACCGTGAAGCCGACTTCGCGCGCGCCGTCGAACGCGGCCTGCATCCGCGGCTTGCCGTTCTCGATGTGCCGCGAGATGTTCTCGAGCACGACGATCGCATCGTCGACGACGAAGCCGGTCGCGACGATCAGCGCCATCAGCGACAGGTTGTCGATCGAGAAGCCGAGCAGGTACATCGCGCCGAACGTGCCGATGATCGAGATCGGCACCGCGACGCTCGGGATCAGCGTCGCGCGCCAGTTGCGCAGGAACAGGAACACGACCATCACGACGAGGCTGACCGCGATCAGCAGCGTATGCTCGGTGTCCTTCAGCGATGCGCGGATGGTGGTCGAGCGGTCGAGCACCGGCGTGACCGTGATGTCGGCCGGCAGCGACGCGGTGAGCTGCGGCAGCGCCGCGCGCACGCGGTCGATCGTGTCGATGATGTTCGCGCCGGGCGAGCGATAGAGGATCACGAGCACCGCGCGCTTGCCGTTCGACAGGCCGAGGTTGCGCAGATCCTCGACCGAATCGACGACGTCCGACAGGTCGGACAGCCGCACGGCCGAGCCGTTGCGGTAGGCGACGACGAGGTCGCGGTATTGCGACGCCTGGGACGCCTGGTCGTTCGTGTAGAGCTGGTAGTGCTGCGGGCCGAATTCGATCGCGCCCTTCGGCGCGTTGGCGTTCGCGGACGCCAGCGCCGCGCGCACGTCCTCGAGGCCGATCCCGTAGTGGAACAGCGACTGCGGTTCGAGCTCGACGCGCACGGCCGGGTTCGCGGAGCCGCTCACGGTGACCTGGCCGATCCCGTCGATCTGCGACAGCGACTGCTGCAGCACCGTGGACGCGGCGTCGTACAGCTTCGCGGGCGACGACGTCTCCGACGTCAGCGACACGATCATGATCGGCGAATCGGCCGGGTTGACCTTGCGGTACGTCGGGTTGCTCTTCAGCGCGGCGGGCAGGTCGGCGCGCGCCGCGTTGATCGCGGCCTGCACGTCGCGCGCGGCGCCGTCGATGTCGCGGTTCAGGCCGAACTGCAGGATGATCCGCGCATTGCCGACCGTGCTCGTCGACGTCATTTCGGAGACGTCCGCGATCGAGCCGAGGTGCCGCTCGAGCGGGCTCGTCACGCTGGTCGCGACCGTTTCCGGGCTCGCGCCCGGCAGCGACGCCTGCACCGAGATCGTCGGGAAGTCCACCTGCGGCAGCGGCGACACCGGCAGCTTGATGAACGCGAACAGGCCCGCGAGCGCGACGCCGAGCGCGAGCAGCGTCGTCGCGACGGGGCGGGTGATGAAGGGGCGCGACAGGTTCATCGGTTATGCGCCCGTGTGCTTGCCTGCATCGGCGCCCGGCCCGTGCCGTTCGAACCAGCCGCGCACGCGGCGCGCGAGCGAATCGAAGCCGAGGTAGATCACGGGCGTCGTGAACAGCGTCAGCACCTGCGACACGATCAGGCCGCCGGCGATCGCGATCCCGAGCGGCTGGCGCAGCTCGGAGCCCGCGCCGGAGCCGACGATCAGCGGCACCGCGCCGAGCAGCGCGGCGAGCGTCGTCATCAGGATCGGCCGGAAGCGCAGCAGGCAGGCCTGGTAGATCGCCTCGCGCGGCGGCTTGCCTTCGACGCGTTCGGCCTCGAGCGCGAAGTCGATCATCATGATCGCGTTCTTCTTCACGATGCCGATCAGCAGCACGATGCCGATGATCCCGATGATGTCGAGGTCGTGCCCGGTGATCATCAGCGCGAGCAGCGCGCCGACGCCGGCCGACGGCAGCGTCGACAGGATCGTGATCGGGTGGATGTAGCTCTCGTACAGCACGCCGAGCACGATGTACATCGTGACGACCGCCGCGAGGATCAGGAACAGCTGGTTCGACAGCGACGCCTGGAACGCGAGCGCCGCGCCCTGGAAGCGCGTCTGGAACGAGCCGGGCAGGCCGATGTCCTTCTCGGCGGCCTCGATCGCCTTGACCGCTTCGCCGAGCGACGCGCCCGGTGCGAGGTTGAACGAGATCGTCGTCGACGGGAACTGCGACAGGTGCGCGACCAGCAGCGGCGACGGCCGCTCGTGGAACGATGCGATCGACGACAGCGGCACCTGGCCGCCGCCGGCCGACGGCAGGTAGATGTCGTTCAGCGATTGCGCGTAGTGCTGCTCCTTCGGCTCCGATTCGAGAATCACGCGGTACTGGTTCGACTGCGTGAAGATCGTCGACACGATGCGCTGGCCGAACGCGTCGTACAGCGCGTTGTCGACGGTCGCCGGCGTGATGCCGAAGCGCGCGGCGCTCGCGCGGTCGATCTCGATGTACACCGACTGGCCGTTGCTCTGCAGGTCGGTCGCGACGTCGGCGAGCGACGGCTCCTGCTGCAGCCGCGCGACGAGTTTCGGCACCCAGGTCGCGAATTCTTCCGAGTTGGGGCTCGTCAGCATGAACTGGTACTGCGTCGGGCTGACCGTCGAGTCGATCGTCAGGTCCTGCACCGGCTGCATGAACAGCGAGATGCCGGTGATGTTCGACACGCGCTGCTGCAGGTCGCGGATGATCTGCGCGGCGGTTTCGGTGCGTTCGTCGCGGGCCTTCAGGTTGATCAGCATCCGGCCGCTGTTCAGCGTGATGTTGCTGCCGTCGACGCCGATGAACGACGTGAGGCTGTCGACGTTCGGATCCTTCAGGATTGCGGCCGCGAGCGCCTGCTGGCGTTCGGCCATCGCGCCGTACGAGATCGACTGCGGCGCCTGCGTGATCGCCTGGATCACGCCGGTGTCCTGCGCGGGGAAGAAGCCCTTCGGCACGAACACATAGAGCAGGGCGGTCAGCCCGAGCGTCAGCAGCGCGACGACGAGCGTCGAGCGCTGGCGGTTCAGCACCCATTCGAGCGCGACCGCGTAGCGCGCGATCACCCAGTCGATTGCCCGGTGCACGCGCGCCTCGAAGCGGTGGCTCTCCGGCGGCGGCGAATGGCGCAGCAGCTTCGCGCACATCATCGGCACGAGCGTGAGCGACACGATCGCCGAGATCACGATCGTCACCGCGAGCGTGATCGCGAATTCGTGGAAGAGGCGCCCGACCACGTCGCCCATGAACAGCAGCGGGATCAGCACCGCGATCAGCGAGACCGTCAGCGAGATGATCGTGAAGCCGATCTGCCGCGAGCCCTTCAGCGCGGCCTCGAGTCCCGATTCGCCTTCCTCGACGTAGCGCGCGATGTTCTCGATCATCACGATCGCATCGTCGACGACGAAGCCGGTCGCGATGGTGAGCGCCATCAGCGACAGGTTGTTCAGCGAGAAGCCGGCCATGTACATCACCGCGAGCGTGCCGATCAGCGACAGCGGCACCGACAGGCTCGGGATGATCGTCGCGTAGACGTTCGCGAGGAACAGGTACATCACCAGCACGACCAGCGCGACCGCGAGCAGCAGCTCGAACTGCACGTCGCGCACGGCCGCGCGGATCATCGTCGTGCGATCGGTGACGATCTCGACGTCGAGCGCGGCCGGCAGCGTTTCCTGCAGCTTCGGCAACTGCGCCTTGATCGCGTCGACGGTCGCGATCACGTTCGCGCCCGGCTGGCGCTGCACGTTCAGGATGATCGCCGGGTCCGCATTCACCCACGCGCCGAGCTTGGTGTTCTCCGAGCCGGCGACGACCGTCGCGACGTCGGTCAGCATCACCGGGCGGCCGTTCTTGTACGCGACCACCGCGCTGTTGTACTGGTCGGCGCTCGTCAGCTGGTCGTTCGCGTTGATCGTGTACGCGCGCGTCGGGCCGTCGAAGTTGCCCTTCGGCGTGTTGACGTTCAGGTTCGAGATCGTCGTGCGCAGGTCGTCGAGGTTCATCCCGTACTGCGCGAGCGCGGTCGGGTTCGCCTGGATCCGCACGGCCGGGCGGTTGCCGCCCGACAGGCTGACGAGGCCGACGCCGGCGATCTGCGAGATCTTCATCGCGAGGCGCGTGTCGGCCAGGTCCTGCACCTGCGTGAGCGGCAGCGTCTTCGACTTGACGGCGAGCGTCAGCACCGGTGCATCGGCCGGGTTCACCTTCGCGTAGATCGGCGGAGCCGGCAGGTCGGACGGCAGCAGGTTGCCGGCCGCGTTGATCGCGGCCTGCACTTCCTGTTCGGCGATGTCGAGCGGCAGGTCGAGCGAGAACTGCAGCGTGATCACCGACGCACCGGCCGAGCTTTGCGACGACATCTGGTTCAGCGACGGCATCTGCCCGAACTGGCGTTCGAGCGGCGCGGTGACCGACGACGTCATCACCTCCGGGCTCGCGCCCGGGTAGAAGGTCTGGACCTGGATCGTCGGGTAGTCGACCTCGGGCAGCGCGGCGAGGGGCAGAAAGCGCAGCGCGACGAGGCCGGCCAGCATGATCGCCGCCATCAGGAGGGCGGTGCCGACCGGCCGGAGAATGAAGAGGCGGGATGGATTCATCGAGCGGCCCGCGCGTTACTGGGCCGCGGGGGCCGCGGCTTGCGACGCGCCGTGCCGGTGTCCGCCGCGATGGCCGGCTGCACCGGACGCAGCCGATGCGCCCGACGCCGCGCCGGCGCCGTGCGCGCCCGAGGCGCCTTTCGGCTTGTCGGCCGGAATCGAGATCTTCGAGCCTTCGCGCAGGCGGTCCGAGCCGTCGGTCACCACACGCTCGCCGAGCGTCACGCCGCTGACGATGCTCGTGCGTTCGCCGTCGACCGGGCCGATCGTGACCTTGCGCACGGTCACCGTGTTGTCGGGCTTCACGACGTACACGAACTGGCCGATCGAGCCGGTCAGCACCGCGGAGGTCGGCACGATCGTCGCGTTGCGCAGCACGTCGACGAGCAGCCGCGTGTTCACGAACTGATTCGGGAACAGCATGCCTTCCTTGTTATCGAAGTTCGCGCGCAGCTTGACCGTGCCGGTGCTCGTGTCGATCTGGTTGTCGAGCGTCGCGAGCGAACCCGTCTCGAGCGGCACCGTGTTGTTGCGGTTGTACGCGGTGACCGACAGCTTCCGGCCCGCGTTCACCTGCTTGAGGATCTGCGGCAGGTTGTCTTCCGACGTCGTGAAGATCACGCTCATCGGCTGCAACTGCGTGATCACGACGATGCCGTTGGTGTCGCCCGGCGTCACGTAGTTGCCCGGGTCGACCTGGCGCAGGCCGACGCGGCCCGACACCGGCGCCGTGATGCGCGCATACGTGAGGTTCAGTTTCGCGGAATCGATCGCGGCCTGGTCGGTCTTCACCGCGCCTTCGTACTGCTTGACGAGCGACGCCTGCGTATCGACGGTTTGCGACGCGATCGAGTCCTGCGACAGCAGCGTCTGGTAGCGCTTCAGGTCGAGGCGGGCCGTCGCGAGCAGCGCCGCGTCGCGCGCATGCGTGCCTTCGGCGTTCTCGAGCGCGACCTGGTACGGACGCGGGTCGATCTGCGCGAGCACGTCGCCCTTCTTGACGATCTGGCCTTCCTGGAACGACACCGATTGCAGATAGCCCGACAGTTGCGTCTTCACCGTCACGTTCGCGAGCGGCGTGACGGTGCCGAGCGCGGACAGCACGATCGGCATTTCGCCCTGCGTCGCGGTGGCGACCTGCACCGGCTGCGGAACGTTCGCCATCGCGGCGGGGCCGCCGCGGCCGCGATGGCTGCCAGCGGCCGCGCTGGCGCCCGCGCCTTGCGCTGAACTGCCTGCCGCGGGCGTGCGGTTCCACGGATGCCACCACAGCAGGCCGCCGATGACGACGACCGCGACGGTGCCGAGCAGCAGCGTGCGGCGCGGGCGCCGTGCGGCGGCGGGCGCGGGGTCTTTCGAAGGGGGCGTGGGCTTTTGTTCGTTATCCATCGTGTTCTGTCAGGAAGACGGCGCGGCGTGCCGGAAATCGGACTGCTGGGCTGCGCGTGGGCGTGCGGGTGACGGGACGGGGCGGCCCGGCTCGGTCCGGGGCCCCGCCGATCCGCGCGGGAAAAGAGCGGTGCGCGCCGCGAATGCGGCGCGACGATGGGCATGATCCTACGTGCCGTCCCCGTTACAGTCCAGCGGTCTATCTTTCAACGGGTTACGGTCGTTACAGAACGCGACACGGCGATGACGAAACGATTACACGCCGATGCGCCGGGCCGGCGCGCCGCCGATTTCGCGGGTGATTTTCGCGATGCATTCCTGCAGCGCGGGCACCACGTGTTCCTGCAGCCATTCGGGCGGGCACTGGTGCGACGCGCCGCCGCAATTCACCGAATAGCGTTGACCCGACGGGCCGACGAAACCGGCCGCGACCGCATTGAGGCCCTCGCGCCATTCGCCGATCGCGATCGCATGGCCGTCGCGCATCGCTTCGTCCAGCGCGGGCGTGAGGCGAGCGGACACGTGCGGCCAGTCGTCGCCGGCGGTGGTGCGCAGCGATTCGAGCAGCAGGCGACGCTCGTCGTCCTCCAGCGCGGCGAGATACGCGCGGCCG
This sequence comes from Burkholderia sp. 9779_493, assembly GCF_015712215.1. Taxonomy (NCBI): domain Bacteria; kingdom Pseudomonadati; phylum Pseudomonadota; class Betaproteobacteria; order Burkholderiales; family Burkholderiaceae; genus Burkholderia; species Burkholderia sp. 9779_493. The sequence continues at coordinate 42,167 of NZ_JACCQA010000042.1, read as the reverse complement.
ACGGCCGTACGCGCGATGTCCATCCGCGAGCCGATCTCGAGGCGCGTGACGAGCACGGCCGAGCGCGGGCGGATCACGTCGATCGCGACCATGTCGAGGCGGTCGCGCACCGCGAGGTGCACGGACAGCGACGTGCGTTCGGCCAGCTCGATCATGAACGGCCGCGAACGCGCGCGGATGTCGAAGTTGCGCAGGAAGCCGTGGCTCAGTTCGAGCACCGACGCGGTGAGCACGAAGCGCTCGCTGTCGGGCAACTGGAACAGGAAGCCGGCGCTGACGAGCGTCGCGGTGATGCGCGAGACGGTCGGCTTCGGGATGCCGGTCAATTCGGTCAGTTCGCGGTTGCTGACGGGCGCGTCGGCAGCCGCGATACGGCGCAGCACGGCGAGGCCGCGGGCGAGGGCGGTGATCTCGTCGGGTGACGATTCACGGTCCCGCGACGCGGGAGGGGTTACAGTTGTCGACACGAGGGATTCTCTCTAATTCCGAAACTCGATTTCAATTTTGTTGGTATTGTAGGACTATTGTCAAAAGATGCATGTTCCGTGGGTGAACCGGTCATTGGATGAGATTTTACGGGTTCACCCTTGGTTTATTAGGAAAACGCTCAAATGAGCGTTGCCGGAAAGTGCATGAACCGGTGCAAATACCGCTTGACTTGTCGGGCGGAAACGGAAAGAATGTCTCACGTTTTCGAAACATCGTTTCAAGAGTTTAACCGGCAACGATGTTTCGCGCAGTCTCTCAGGTTCTAGCACGGCCCTCGGAATGGCTAGAACTTTTTTAGCGCCACGGTCTCCGTGGCGCTTTTTTTTGCCTGTCTTCCGACGGTCCGCCCGGACGCGTCGGCCCGTATTATCTCCTGATCGCCACAAATGCCCGTCCGGGCCAGTTTCGCGCGTGCTGGCACGCGCGATGGGCGCCGTCTGCACGCTTCCCGCACGCAAAAAAAAGCGCGACGCCCGCAGTGGGCATCGCGCGTGAAACGGCGTGGAGCGCCGACGAATGAACGGTGATGAAGAAAGGACGCCCGGTTAGGGACGCCCGGTCAGGGACGCCCTGCAGGGCGCAACGCCCCCTCGCGCGAGGCGGTCAGTCCTTCGCGAGCTTGATGCTGGTCTGCTCGGCCGTCAGGTAGCCGACGCTGGCGCCGAAGCGATCCTTGTAGTTCGCGCGCACGAGCGGGTCGAGCGTCGGCTTGACCTTGTCGTGCAGCGGCGCTTCCCAGTCGCCCGCATGCTGGAAGTTGCTCATGATGTAGGTCCAGCCGTTGATCTCGTCGACCGCGTGCAGGCCTGTCGATTCGGCGCCGGCCGGGCACGACAGCACGCGCGCGAGCGACTTCGTGTCGACGTTGTAGGCCCACAGGAAGTTATTCACGTGCATGCCCGAGTCTTCGCCGATGAACAGCGTGCGCAGCTTTTCGGAGAACTTCAGGTTGTCGGGGTTCGCGATCTTGTCCGGGTTCGCGAGGTTGCCGAGCGCATCGGCCGCGGCGAGGTCCTCGCCGACCAGCGCGGCCGGCGCGCCCATGTCGACCGGCACCCATTCGCTGTCGATCGCGCCGCCCGCCGTGTCGCGCTGGCCGGCCTTCAGGTTCAGCGCGTAGACGGCGCCCGCGGCGATCTTCTTGTCGACCGCGACGTCGCGCGACACCGCGTTGCCCTTGACCATCGACGTTTCGATCCGCGACATCGCCGTGTAGACGATCTTGTCCTTCGCGTTCACGGTCGTGCCTTCGAGCTTCGTGAACGCCATGCTGCCGCCGAGCAGCGCCGCGTAGCGGTGCGTCTCGAGGAACGCCGCCGCCTTTTCCATCCCCGGCTTCACGCGCATCCAGTTGAACTTGCCGCCGAAGTGGATCTTCGCGTAGCTCGCATCGTTCGGATCGGTGGTCACCAGGTCCATGATGTCCGACGCCTTCAGCGTGTTCGCGAGCGTTTCGATCTCGCCGCTGGTCGCGTGGCCGATCTTGATCCACGTGAGCGTCGCGGTGCCGGCGCCGGCGGACGACGTCTGCGTCCACTTCGCGACGTACAGCGTGCCGGCCGACAGGTCGGCCGCCTTGTCGGCGACGAACATGAACAGGCCGCCGTTGGTCGCGTCGTCGCCCATCATCACGGTGCGCTGGTCGGGCATCACCTGGATCAGCTCGTGCGAGATGCGGCCGAGGCAGTAGTGCTTCTTCACGGTGCCGGTGCCGTCCGGGTTCACGGTGATCTCGGGCAGGTGGCCGTAGTGGTAGGGGTTCGCCTTCGTCTCGTCGCCGAACGTGTTCTTGCTGAACGCCTTGAACTGCGCGTCGGTCGCGGCCTTCGTCGCGTCCGGCTCGTATTCCTCGCTCGACAGGTGCGTGCCCCACGGCGACAGGCTCGCGCCGCAGGTGATCCACAGGCCGTGCGCCTTCGACGTGTCGACGTTGTGGTACTTCACGACCTTCAGCGCGCCGGTGGCCGGGTCCTGGTCGAGCGTGAGCACGGCGATTGGCGACGGCAGCTGGCCGTACTGCGACGCGCTCGCCTGGTCGCGCGTCGTGTATTCGAACTGCACGACCGCGAACACCGTGTTGCCCTTCACGCCCGGCACGTTCGCGTTCTTCAGCGTCAGGAGCGAGCTGCCGTCCGGGCAGTCGGAATAGAACTGGCGCTCCTTGCCGGCGACCGAGCGATCGATGATCGGCTGGTTGTTGATGTCGTAGTAGCCGCCCGCGAGCGTCGTGCCGCCCTTGCCGTCCGGCACCATGTCGCCCGTCACGAAGAACGGCCGGTACGCGAGCTTGAAGTTGCGCGACGAGCCGTCCGAGAATGACACCGACAGCGTCGAGCCGACCGTCGTCGTGGCCATCGCGGCCGCGTTGTCGAGCGTCGGCGCGGCCATCGCCGAGAATGCCGCCGACGTATAGGCAGCGGCGACCGGGGCCGGCGTCGACGCGGGATCGTCGTCGCCGCCGCAACCCGTCAGCAGGGCCGGCAGCGCGAGGCCGGAAAGGGGAAGCATCGGCGCGCCGGCGAGGATCTTCAGGGCCTGACGACGGGAAGCATTGGGCAACGCGGGCATGTGGAGTCCAGTTTCGGTTGTTGGAAGAATGGCCTTCGCGAAGCGGGCGAGCGGCAAGCTCCGCGAAGGCATATTGAAAACTGGACGGAAGTGTAAGGACGCTAGATGAAAGTTTTTTGAATTGAAAACGTAATGACGCGTCCGGGGGCGTTCAGCGGGTCAATCGCGCTCGGGCGTGGCCGAGATGCGGTGGATCGACAGGTCGGCGCCGTCGAATTCGGCTTCGCGGTCGAGACGCAGGCCGACGGTCGCCTTCAGCGCGCCGTAGACGAGCGTGCCGCCCGCGCTCGCGAGTGCGATGCCGCCGAGCGTGCCGACGAGCTGCGACAGGAACGACACGCCGCCGAGGCCGCCGAGCGCCGGCTGCCCGAACACGCCGGCCGCGATGCCGCCGAGCGCGCCGCACATCCCGTGCAGCGGCCAGACGCCGAGCACGTCGTCGATGCGCCAGCGGTTCTGCACGCAGGTGAACATCGCGACGAACAGCGCACCGGCCGCGGCGCCCGTGACGAGCGCGCCGATCGGGTGCATCACGTCGGAGCCCGCGCATACCGCGACGAGGCCCGCGAGCGGCCCGTTGTACGTGAAGCCCGGGTCGTTGCGGCCGGCCATCCATGCCGCGAGCGTGCCGCCGACCATCGCCATCAGCGAGTTCACCGCGACGAGGCCGCTGATCTTGTCGAGCGTCTGCGCGCTCATCACGTTGAAGCCGAACCAGCCGACCGCAAGCACCCAGGCGCCGAGCGCGAGGAACGGGATGTTCGACGGCGGGTGCGCGGCGATCCGGCCGTCCTTCGCGTAGCGGCCGTGGCGCGCGCCGAGCAGCAGCACGGCCGGCAGCGCGACCCAGCCGCCGAACGCATGCACGACGACCGAGCCCGCGAAGTCGTGGAACGGCGCGCCGAACGCGTGCGTGAGCCAGGCTTGCACGCCGAAGCGCTCGTTCCACGCGATCCCTTCGAAGAACGGATAGATGAAGCCGACGATGATCAGCGTCGCGACGAGCTGCGGGTTGAACTTCGCGCGCTCCGCGATGCCGCCGGACACGATCGCCGGGATCGCCGCGGCGAACGTCAGCAGGAAGAAGAAGCGCACGAGCGCGTAGCCGTTGTGCTGCGACAGCGTGCCGATGTCGTCGAAGAATTCGACGCCGTACGCGATCGTGTAACCGATGAAGAAATACGCGAGTGTCGACACCGAGAAGTCGACCAGGATCTTCACGAGCGCGTTGACCTGGTTCTTCTTGCGGACCGTGCCGAGTTCGAGAAATGCGAAGCCCGCATGCATCGCGAGCACCATGACGGCGCCGATCAACAGGAACAGGGTGTCGACGCCGGATTTCAGACCATCCATGCCGTTACTTCCTTGCGCAAAAAACGGGCAAGGAATGCAAGTATCGAGCCAACCTGGTGAACGACTGCGTGAAATTGGTGCCCGGTTGCCGCGCGATGCGGCATTCCGGTGAATCGCGCACGGGATCGGGGCGTGATCGAGGGCGAGCGACGGCGGTGCCGGCTGCACGCACGTGGTGCGGCGCGTGCTGAACTGGTGCGTACGACGAACGAAGCGGTGCGCGGCGTGCGCGGTCACGCACCGATCTGGCGCGTCAGTGGCGCGCGAACAGCGCGGGCGGCCGGCGCAGCCGCAGCGCGCACGCCGACCAGTAGGCGGCGACGGTCGCCAGCCCGAGCGCGGCGAACGCGAGCGCCGCGAAGCCCGCGAGCGACTGGCCGTCGCCGTCGGCGCCGAGGATGCCTTGCGCGACGATCAGCGCGGCCGTCCAGAAGCCGATCACGGCCTGCGTGAGCAGACGCGCGCACGCGATGCGGCGCGGACGCCCCGATTCGGCGAGGCGGCGCGCCGACGGCGCACGCAGGCACAGGAACAGGGTGGCGGCGAGCAGCGCGGCCAGGACGATGAGCCAGTCGACGAGGAAAGCCATAACGAGGAAAAGTGGGGGACACGTACGAAGCGGATTGAAGCGTGCCCACTTTAGAGGCATGGCGCGTGCGATTGAATCAGACGAATCCGAAATTGAAAGGCATTTTTAATGCCGGGTCGTGATTGGGCCTGTTCCACAGGCGGTATCATCGACACCGGTCCAACCACGAGGTCGTGCAACGCGCGGCCGGAGATTGCTGATGAACATGAAGACATCGCGGGCGCGTCGCGTGCCCGGGTCCGTGCTGGCGGCCGTGGCCGCCGGTGCGCTGCTGTTGCTCGCGGGCTGCGAGAAGTCCGGTACGCCGGTCGCGCAACCCGATACGGCCGCGAGCGCGGCCGCCGACGCCGCGAACAATGCGGCAAAGGCGCTCGACCAGGTGGCGAGCACCGTCAACCAGCAGATCAACGCGGCGAAGGCCGGTATCGCGTCCGCGGCGTCGGCCGTGCCGCCGTTGTCCGCGAGCGGCCTCGCGTCGGCCGCGCAGGCGCAGATCGACGCGGCGGCGTCCGCGGTCGTCGCGCATGCGGCTTCCGAAGCGGGCGCGAAGATCGCCGAAGCCGGCAAGAAACTCCAGCAGTGGAGCCAGCAGAGCGCCGCGGGGGCCAAACCCGCGAGCGGTGAATGACGCGGGCTTGCACGATCCGCAAAATGTAATTATTATGGTTACACATGTCGCCGGTTGCGGGTCGGGCCGGCGTCGCCGAGTGAGTCAGGAATGAATACCAGCAGCCGGTTCGCGTTTGCCGTTCACGTGCTTGCCTTGCTGTCGATGCAGGAAGGCGTGCCGTTGTCGTCTGACATCATCGCGGGCAGCGTGAATACGAATCCGGCGCTGATTCGCCGGCTGCTGTCGATGCTGGCGGCCGCAGGCCTGACCACGTCGCAGCTCGGCGCGGGCGGCGGCGCGCTGCTGGCGCGCGAGCCCGGCGAGATCACGCTGCTCGACGTGTATCGCGCGGTCGACGATGCGCAACTGTTCGCGCTGCATCGCGAGGCGCCGAATCCGGCATGTCTCGTCGGGCGGCACATTCAGAGCGCGCTGACCGGCTATATCGGCGACGCGCAGCGCGCGATGGAGGCGTCGCTCGCCACGCGCACGCTGGCCGACGTGACGGCCGACATGCTGGATCTGGAGCAGCGTACGCAACGGGCGGCGCGCGCCGGCGGGTGACAGGCGGCAGGCAGGGCGGGAAGCCGGACGGCGCGTACGCGCGGCGATCGGCACGACGGGGGCTTCGCCCCGTTTTTTTCGGTCTTATATGTAATTGAGTGTGTTACATATTTTCATTTCTGGAGAATCGATATGACGCAACGTTCATTGAATATCGCGCTGTTCGGCGCCACCGGCATGATCGGCACGCGCATCGCGGCGGAAGCCGTGCGGCGCGGCCACCGCGTCACGGCGCTGTCGCGCCATCCGCACGCATCCGTCGACGGCATCACCGCGAAGGCGGCCGATCTGTTCGACGCGGCCAGCATCGCGGCCGCGCTGCCGGGCCATGACGTCGTCGCCAGCGCGTACGGCCCGAAGCAGGAAGATGCGGCGCAGGTCGTCGCGGCCGCGAAGGCGCTGGTCGCCGGCACGCGCCAGGCCGGCCTGAAGCGGCTCGTCGTGGTGGGCGGCGCCGGTTCGCTCGAAGTCGCGCCGGGCAAGCAGCTCGTCGACACCGAAGGATTCCCGGAGGCATACAAGGCGCAGGCGCTCGCGCACCGCGATGCGCTCGACTACCTGAAGACGGTCGCCGATCTCGACTGGACCTTCTTCGCGCCTGCCGCGCTGATCGCGCCGGGCGAGCGCACCGGCACGTTCCGCACGGGCGTCGGCAAGCTGATCGTCGACGCGCAGGGCAACAGCAAGATCTCGGTGGAAGACTACGCGGTCGCGTTCGTCGACGCACTCGAGCAGGACAGCTTCGTGCGCGAGATCGCGACGGTCGCGTATTGAGCGGCATGACGGCCGGCGGCGAGTGAGCGCCGGCCGGCCCGGCGCGACGTGCGAGCCGCGACGCGCAGTCAATTTCAGGCGATGCCACCCCGGCGGTGGCGTCGCCTGTTTCGTTTGGCGCGGCGGACGAATCGTCTGCATGCCGGATCGGTATTTACACCGGTCGACGCGCCGCGGCAGTTTTCATATTGTTCCCCGTTGGGCAGGATGAATAGAATAAATTTCTATCGACGAGGGAATGGAGAAATGGACGCCATCGATCGCAAGCTGCTGGAGCTGCTGCAGGCGGATGCCACACTGCCGATCGCGGAACTGGCACAGCGCGTGAACCTGTCGCAGACGCCATGCTGGAAGCGCGTGCAGCGGCTGAAGGAAACCGGCGCGATTCGCGCGCAGGTCGCGCTGTGCGATCCGCGCAAGCTCGGGGTCGGCACGACCGTGTTCGTCGCGATCCGCACGAACCAGCACACCGAGGAATGGGCGCAGCGTTTCACGCAGGCGGTGCGCGACATGCCGGAAGTGGTCGAGGTTTACCGGATGAGCGGCGAGACCGATTACCTGCTGCGCGTCGTGGTGGCCGGCATCGACGACTACGACCGCGTCTACAAGCAACTGATTCGCACGGTGCCGCTGTTCGACGTCAGCTCGTCGTTCGCGATGGAGCAGATCAAGTATTCGACCGCGCTGCCCGTGCGCGATCTGGCCGAGCCCGCCTGACGGGCATCCCGCCGCGCCGGCCGCGCGGCTTCAGCGGCCGCGCGCGAGCGCGCGTGCGCGTTCGTCGGCCAGCGCGTCGCGGCGCACGAAATCCGCGACGAACGGGCTGGCCGGATGATGGTGCAGCGCATACGGCGTATCCCATTGCGCGAGCTGCCCGTCCTTCATCACGCCGATCCGGTCGGCGATCGCGAACGCTTCCGCCTGATTGTGCGTGACGAGGATCGCGGTGTGGCCCGTGTGCTTCAGGATGTCGCGCAGCTCGAACGCGAGCCGCTCGCGCGTATCGACGTCGAGATTCGAGAACGGCTCGTCGAGCAGCAGCAATTCCGGCGACGGCGCAAGTGCGCGCGCGAGGGCGACGCGCTGCTGCTGGCCGCCCGACAGTTCGTGCGGATACGCATCGCCGGAATCGGCGAGGCCGACGAGCTCGAGCATCTCCGCGACGCGTAGGCGCCGGTCGGCCTTCGGCAGGCGCCGCAGGCCGAACGCGACGTTGTCGGCCGCGCTCAGGTGCGGAAACAGCGCGTAATCCTGGAACATCATGCCGATGCGCCGGCGCTCGGGCGGCACGTCGAGCGCCGGCGCCGCGACGGGCGTGCCGTCCAGCACGATGCGTCCCATGCGCACCGGTTCGAAGCCGGCGATCGCGCGCAGGACGGTGGTCTTGCCGCAGCCGGACGCGCCGAGCAGGCAGCCGATGTCGCCGCGCGGCAGCGCGAGGCTCAGGCCGTCGACCACGGTGCGGCGGCCGTGCGGCGTGTCGTAGGCGACGCAGAGGTCGTCGAGTTCGAGCAGGTTCACGGTGTCAGGCTCCGATCTTGTGGCGGGTGCGGGCGAGCAGGATCACGGGCACGAGCCCGGCCAGCACGATCGCGAGCGCGGCGACCGCGCCTTCTTCATAGGTGCCGCGCGCGGCTTCCGCATACAGCCAGGTCGCGAGCGTGTCGAAATTCAACGGGCGCAGCAGCAGCGTCGCCGGCAATTCCTTCATCGCGTCGACGAACACCAGCAGCGCGCTCGTCGTGAGCGCGGGCCGCAACAGCGGCAGGTGAACGCGGCGCAGCGTGCCGCCGGCCGTCTCGCCGAGCGAGCGCGCGGCCTGTTCGAGCGACGGCGGAATGCGCGCGAGGCCGGCCTCGATGCCGCCGGCCGGGATCGCGAGGAAACGCACGGTATAGGCGATCACGAGCGCGGTGGCCGAGCCCATCAGCAGCAGCCCGTCGCGGCCGAGCGCCGCGCCGAACAGCCGGTCGGCCGCCGCGAACGGAATCAGCAGGCCGATCGCGAGCACGGTGCCCGGCACCGCGTAGCCGAGGCTCGCGATCCGCGCGCACAGGCGGGCAGGGCCCGTACGGGCGCTGTCGCGTTGTGCGCGGGCGGCCCACGCGACGACGAGCCCGCACGCGAGCGTCGTGGCGGTGGCGGCGGTCGCGATCGTCAGCGTGTTCGCGAGCCCGGTCATCAGTTGCGCGGAGACGCCGCCGACGAGGTGCAGCCGCTTGGCCGTTTCGACCGCGAGGTACGCGGCCGGCGCGCCGAAGCCGAGCAGGACGGGCAGCCAGCCGAGCACGGCGGCGCCCAGCGCGGCCGCGCCGGTCAGGCGGCGCGGCGCGATCGGCCGCATGCGCCGGCCGTGCGCATAGCGCTGGCGGCGGCGCCCGTAGCGTTCGAGCGCGATCGTGCCGACGACGATCGCGAGCATCGCCAGCGCGATCTGCGCGGCGCCGGCGAGATCGGAGCGCGTGATCCACGTCGTATAGACGGACACGGTCAGCGTCTGCACGCCGAGAAATTCCGACGCGCCGATATCGTTCAGCGTTTCGAGCAGCGCGAGGCTCACGCCGACCGCGATCGCCGGGCGGGCCAGCGGCACGACGACGCGCCAGAACGTCGCGAGGCGGCCCGCGCCGAGCGTGCGCGCGGCTTCGAGCAGGCTCGCGGACTGCATGACGAACATCGCGCGCGTGCTCAGATAGACATAGGGATACAGCACGAAGCCGAGCACGAAGATCGCGCCGGGCAGCGAGCGCAAATCGGGCAGGCGGAACTGGCGCGGGCTGTCGAAGCCGAGCAGCCAGCGGATCGCGCCCTGCACGGGGCCGATCGGATGCAGCAGGTCGAGATACGCGAACGCGACGATGTAGGTGGGGACCGCGAGCGGCAGCAGCAGCGCCCAGGTCAGGATCCGGCGGCCGGGAAAATCGTAGGCGGTGACGAGCCATGCGCAGCCCGTACCGACGATCGACACGATCGCGCCGACGCCGGCGAGCAGCAGCAGCGTATTGACGAGCGCGTGCGGCAGCACGAATTTGGCGAGATGCCGCCAGTGCGCGAGATCGGCGTCGAACGCGGCGGCCACGAGCACCGCGAGCGGCGCCGCGACCGCCGCGGCGATCGTCAGCGCCCCGAGCAGCCACAGGCTGCCCGCGCGCGGCCGCAGACGCGGCCACGGACGCGGGCCGCGCGGCTCGCGGCAGGCGTCGGCGGGCGAGGCGTCAGTTGTCAAAGCCGACCTTGTCGACGAGCTGGCTTGCCTGCTTGCGATGCTTCGCGATATCCGCCAGCGGCAGCGGATCGACCTTCAGCGTGCCGAAGCTCGCGATCACCGGGTCGAGCTTCACGTTCGCGCGCACCGGGTATTCGTAGTTCGCCTGCGCATACAGCGCCTGCGCTTCCGGCGACACCAGGTATTCGAGCAGTTTCACCGCGTTGGCCTTGTGCGGCGCATGCTTCGCCACCGTCGCGCCGCTGATGTTCACGTGCGTGCCGCCGCTCTTCGCGTTCGCGAAGGTCGGGCGCACGACCTTGATCGCGTCGCCCCATTTGCGCGCATCGCTGCCCGGTTCCGCGTGCTTCATGTGGCCGACGTAGTAAGCGTTCGCGAGGCCGACGTCGCAGATTCCGCCGAGGATGTCGCGCGCGACGTCGCGGTCGCCGCCGGTCGCCTTGCGCGCGAGGTTCGCCTTCACGCCGCGCAGCCATGTCTCGGTTGCGGCCTCGCCGTCGTGCGCGATCATCGCCGCGACGAGCGCGGTGTTGTACGGATGCTGGCCCGAGCGGATGCAGACCTTGCCCTTCCATTTCGGATCGGCGAGATCCTCGTAACGGAACGCATCGACCTTCAGGTCTTTTTCGACGTACAGCACGCGGTCGCGTAGCGACAGCGCGTACCAGTCGCCGTTCGTGGCGCGCAGGTTCGCGGGAATCGCGTCGTCGAGCGCCTTCGAGCGCACCGGCTGCGTGACGCCGCCGTCGACGAGGTCGAGCAGGTTGCCGACGTCGACCGTCATCAGCACGTCGGCCGGCGACTGCGCGCCTTCCGCCTTCACGCGTTCGAGCAGGCCGTCCTTCACGAACACCGTGTTGACCTTGACGCCGCTCTGCTTCGTGAACGCGTCGATGAGCGGCTGGATCAGCTTCGGCTCGCGGGTGGTGTACAGGCTCACTTCCTCGGCCGCCTGGGCAAGCGGCGCGAAGGCGGCTGCAGCCAGGGCGAGGGCGCCGGCGAGCGGCAGCAGGCGGGTGCGCGGATTCGACATGAAGACTCCGGTGGGGCAGGTGGACGAGGGAGCGTTCCGGGGCGCGCCTGCCGCCCGAGCGACCCGGAACATTACAAAATGAAAGACTCAGGATTCTAGATCGAAATGGGAACGATTAACAAACGAAAGCTTGCGGAAAGCGGCGGGGAGGACAGGGACGGGCGATCGGAACACCGGGCGGCGCAGCGCGGGCGCAAGCGCGTAGAATGCCCGCTTCGACGAATTTGACGGAGCCGCACCGACCATGAACGATCAGCGCAAGAAGAACCCAGTCCGCAACGTGAGCATCCTGATCGTCGTGGCCGTGCTGCTCGTGATCGGGACGATCCTGTACAACGCGATTTCGCAGAAGCACGCGTACGACGAGGCCCATCCGGCCGAGGCCGCGAGCGCCGCATCGCACTGACGTGCCGGGGCGCGGGCCGGTCGGGCCGCGCGTGCGGGGAGGCGAACGGGGTCGATCCGCGGTTCTCGCGCGACGGGCGCCGGGCGGAACCGGGACAGTAGAAAGCGCGCCGGAACCGGCGCGCCGCACTCGCAGGTCAGCCGTGCGTCAACGTGACGCAGCGGCGAATTTCGGGCGGATCCGTGCGTAGAACACGGCCGCGAGCAGCGCGAGCCACGCCGCGCCGACATACAGCGCCACGCGCGTATCGTCGAACCAGCCGAGCATCACGATCACGAAGCCCATGAATGCGATCGTCAGCGCCGGCGCGACCGGCCACAGCGGCACCTTGAACTTCAGCGCGGCGACTTCGGCGCTCGACAGACGGCGACGCATCGCCACTTGCGACAGCAGGATCATCAGCCAGACCCACACGGTCGCGAACGTCGCGATCGCGGCGACCACCAGGAACACGTCCTTCGGCATCAGGTAGTTGAGCAGCACGCCCACCAGCAGCGCGCCGGCCATCACGAGCACCGTGACCCACGGCACGCCGTGGCGCGACGTCGTCATCAGCACGCGCGGCGCCTGACCCTGCCGCGCCATCCCGAACATCATCCGGCCCGCGCCGAAGATGTCGCTGTTGATCGCCGAGATCGCCGCGCTGATCACGACGAGGTTCAGGATCGTCGCGGCCGACTTCACGCCGAGCGCCGAGAAGATCTGGACGAACGGGCTGCCGTCGCTGCCGACGCCGGTCCATGGGCTGATCGACATCAGCACGACCATCGTCAGCACGTAGAACAGCAGGATGCGGGCGGGCACCGCGTTGATCGCGCGCGGAATCACGCGTTCCGGGTCCTTCGCCTCGCCGGCGCTCATCCCGATCACCTCGATGCCGCCGTACGCGAAGATCACGACCGACAGCGACGCGATCAGCCCGCCGACGCCGTTCGGCAAGAAGCCGCCGTGATTCCACAGGTTCGCGAACGTCGGCATGTCGGCCGAATGGCCGAAGTGCATGCCGGTGAGCAGGATCGCGACGCCGCCGCCGATCATCGCGACGATCGCGCCGACCTTGATGATCGACAGCCAGAATTCGAGCTCGCCGAACACCTTCACGTGGCACAGGTTCAGCCCGCAGATGATCGCGACGACGCCGAGCACCCAGATCCATTGCGGGACATCCGGAAACCAGAAGCCCATGTAGATGCCGAACGCGGTGATGTCGGCGATCGCGACGATCACCATTTCGAGCGTATAGGTCCAGCCCGTGACGAAGCCCGCGAACGGGCCGAGGTTCTCGGTCGCGTAGTGGCCGAACGAACCCGCGACGGGCTCGCGCACGGCCATTTCGCCGAGCGCGCGCATCACCATGTAGACGGCCGCGCCGCCGAGGACGTACGCGAGGATCACGGCCGGGCCCGCGAGCTGGATCGCGGACGCCGAACCGTAGAACAGGCCCGTGCCGATCGCCGAGCCCAGCGCGAGAAAGCGGATGTGCCGCGCGCTGAGATGGCGCTGCAAGTTTTTCATCGAGTCTCCGATATCGTTATGCGACGAACCGGGCGAGCAGGGCCGGCCCGATTGGCTCAAGTTGTCTATACAACTTGAATGTGAACGAATGATAACAAGCCGGACCCGGTGACCGGAATCGGGTATTCCCTGACTGGCGCGTCGAACGGAATGGGGCGTGGGGCGCTCGCGCGCCGGATGCGCGGGCCGCGTGGAGCGGGTGGGGCATGCTTCGGGGAATCGTTGAACCGGAGTGCGCCGGTGGCCGATCCGCGGCGCGCGGGTCGGCCTGCCGGCGCGGGGATGCGGGGTCAGGCGGGCAGGCGGATCACGCTCGCATCCTTGCGGATCAGCAGCGATGACGCGAGCATCTGCTTGCACTGGTGCGCGAGCACCTTCAGGTCGTGCGTGAGTTCCGCGCCGACCGCGTCGGATTGTTCCGCGGACACGACCATCGCATCGAGATCGCGCGTGATCTGCTTCGACGCTTCGAGCTGATCGGCCGGCGGCGGCTCGCCGGCTTCCGCCTTCTCGAGATTGTCGAGCACGGCGGCGAGGCCGCGCTGCAATGCGTCGTCGTGCACCAGGCCGCCATCGGCCGCGCATGCGCTGCGGATCAGCGGCGCGGCGGCCGTGATCTGCGCGCCGAGCACGTGCGTCTGCACGAGCAGGTCGTTCAGTTCGGGCACGAAGCGCTGGTGCGCCTTCGGCTCGATCATCATCCGCTGGAATGCCTGCCCGAGATTCGCGAACGCGATGTGCACGTCCTTGCGGGCGAGGCGGTAGCGGTAGTCGTCGTCGAGGCTGGTCACGGGCGCCTCGACCGCGGCGGCCACGCCCGCGACGACGGCCGCGCCGTCGGCGGCCGGCACCGGCGGCGGCGACATGCCGCGCCCCGCGCGCCACACGGCCTCGAAATACTTGCGCGTGGACGTCAGCATGTCGGTGACGAGCTTGCCCATCAGCCGGTATTCCCAGTACGGGAACAGCCGGCTCGCGGCGATCGCGATCATGCAGCCGACCACCGTGTCGATCGCGCGCTCGCCGATGATCCGCATGCTGCCCGGCGCGAGCAGGTGGAACATCAGCAGCACGTACGACGACGTGAACACGACGCTCGCCGCGTAGTTGAACAGCAGCAGGCTGTAGCTCATCACCATCGATCCGAACATGATCGCGATCAGCAGGTGCGGCTCCTTCACCGTGTAGATCAGCGCGATGCTCGCCGCGCAGCCGATCAGCGTGCCGATGATCCGCTGCGCGTTGCGCTGCTTGGTCAGCGAGTAGCCGGGCTTCAGGATGATGATGGTGGTCATCACGATCCAGTAGGCGTTCGTGAGCGGCAGCAGCCGGCCGATCCAGAAGCCGACCGCGACGGCGATCGTCACGCGCAGCGCATGGCGAAAGCTCGGCGAACGCATGTTCAGGTTCGAGAAAATCAGCAGCGGCGACATGCGGCGGCGCTGCAGGAAGCGCGTGAGCGCCTTGTCGATCTTCAGTTCGGTCTGCTGCGGATCGGCGTGGCCCGACAGGTTGCGGCGCATCCGGTCGATCAGGCGCGTCGCGCTCCAGATGCGCCGGAACGTCGCGAGCACGGCCGCATACGCTTCCGCGTTGGTGGCCGCGAAGTTCTTCTTGCGCATCAGCTCGATCTCGTACTCGATCGCGCGCAGCTCGGCCTTCACGCTGATGCGCGAATGGGGCGCGCGGTTTTCGAGCACCGCGAGGCCGATTTCCTCGAGATCGGCGGCGGCCTTGCGGATCAGGTCGCGGTAGAAAATGATCAGGTCCGTGCCGCCGAACGTGTTGCGCACCAGCGGGTAATCGGTGTGCGCGCCGACGAACAGCTCGTGCAGGTCGACGCTGTTGATGAACAGGTTGTACATCGTCGTGCGGCCGGGATCGAGCTTGCCGCGCCGCAGCTTCGGCAGGTTGCGCAGCACGATGTCGCGCGCGGTTTCCTGCGTTTCGACCGCGGTGATCTGCCGGGCGACGAGATTGCGGTAGCACTCGTCGAGATCGGCGTCGAGATCGTAGAACTGCGCGCGGGCGAGCAGGTAGTCGGCGCACGCGAACAGGCTTTCGGCCAGCGCCTGCTGCTCGATCCGGCGCGCCTGCCATTGCGACACGAGCGTGGCCCAGTACGTGTACCAGAGGCCGCCCGCGAGAATCCAGCCGGCGTTGACGAACGCCTGCAGCGGCGTGAACTTCTCCTCGAGCGTCATCACCATCATGAACAGCGTCGCGAAGCTGATCTGCGGCCAGCGGTTGCCGTAGACGACGATCAGCGACAGCACGAACGTGAGCGGCACGATCGTGAGCCACAGCGCGAAGATGTTCGGTGT
This sequence comes from Burkholderia sp. 9779_493, assembly GCF_015712215.1. NCBI lineage: Bacteria > Pseudomonadati > Pseudomonadota > Betaproteobacteria > Burkholderiales > Burkholderiaceae > Burkholderia > Burkholderia sp. 9779_493. The sequence goes on along the minus strand of NZ_JACCQA010000042.1, from coordinate 26,716 downwards.
CGCGAGGCCGGTGGCGAGCGCGGCCAGGAAGCCGATCACGCTGCACGCGAGCATTTCGTTGTGTTTGTACTTCAGCGGGCCCGGCATGTCGACGACGCATGCGCCGAGCGCGCCCGTCGAGATCGTGAAGCCGAGCTCCCGGTTGTGAAACACGATCAGGCACAACACGGCCGGCAGCGACACGCCGACCGCGATCCGCAGGCCGCCGAAAAAGTACTGGCTGTAGAAAAACTTTCTGATTTCGACCGAATAGCGCATCGATGGGCTGAATGGCAGACGAAGACGCCCGGGGGCGGCGTATTGACTGGCGACGAGTCTATCGTATTTCGCGGCTCGCAAAAGCTGGCTTTCCGGACGATGGTCGCGGCTGCAGCCCTTTGCTATCCTTGGTCATTGTGTTCGCCCGGCCCCGTCGGTGCGAGGTTCCGACGCCCGCCTCATGCTCCATCTCTTCTATTCGAACCGTCACGAAACGCTGGCCGACGCGCTGCTCGAGGATCTGGCCGCGTTCCCGGCCCGCAACGGCCCGTGGGCGCCGCAACAGGTCATCGTGCCGAGCGCGGCGCTGCGTCGCCGCCTCGAGCTCGACATCGCCGCGCGCAATGGCGTGTGCGCGAACGTCGAGTTCACCTATCTCGCGCAGTGGCTGTGGGCGCAGATCGGCCGCGTGCTGACGGTGCCCGCGCGCTCGCCGTTCGCGCCCGACCGGCTGGTGTGGCGCTGCTACCGGCTGTTCGCGCAGTCGGCCGACGGTGCGCCGTGGCTCGCATCGCCGCGGCTCGCCGCCTATCTGTCGGCGTCCGACGACGCGATGCGCTACGAGCTGGCCCATCGTGTCGCGGCCGTGCTCGATCACTACCTGACCTATCGCCCCGAATGGCTGGCCGCGTGGCAGGCCGGCGAGTCGGTGCTCGCGGGCGACGGCGCGCCGCGCGGGATCAGCGATGCCGCGCGCGACGACGAGCGCTGGCAGGCCGCGCTGTGGCGCGCGCTGCTCGCCGAGCTGAGCGACAGCGGCACGCCGCCGGCGCACCGCTTCCTCGTCGAAGCGCGCCATCTCGATGCCGATGCGGTTGCGCGCGCCGACTGGCCCGAATCGGTCAGCGTGTTCGCGCTGCCGACGATGCCGCCGCTGCACGTCGCGCTGTTGCGCGAACTGTCGCGCTGGATCGACGTGCGCGTCTATGCGCTGAACCCGTGCCGCGAATTCTGGTTCGACATCGTGACCGCCGCGCATGCCGAGGCGCTCGATGCGGCCGGGCGGCTCGACTATCAGGAAGTCGGTCATCCGCTGCTCGCCGAATGGGGCAGGCAGACACAGGCGCAATTGCACATGCTGCACGAGCTGACTGAAAGCGCGGCGTCGGGCGATGCGTCGCGGTTCGTCGAGAATCTCGCGCCCACCTGGCTCGCGCGCGTGCAGAACGCGATCCTCGAATTGCAGCCGGAGGCCGAAACCGGCGACACGCCGGTCGAGCGCGGGATCGAGGTGCATGTGTGCCACAGCCTCGCGCGCCAGCTCGAGGTGCTGCACGACCGGCTGCTCGCGTGGTTCGACGCCGATGCGAGCCTGCAGCCGTCCGACGTGCTCGTCGCGGTGGCCGATCTGGCCGCGGCCGGGCCGCTGATCGACGCGGTGTTCGGCACGGCCGGCGCCGGCGGCGCGCGGGTGCCTTACCGGATCACCGGCCTGCCGCCGTCGCAGGCGAACCCGGTCGCGCGCGTGCTGCTCGACTGGCTCGCATTGCCGGAGCGGCAGGTCGGCGCGCCGGAGCTGGTCGAATGGCTGCGCGTGGATGCGGTGGCCGCGCGCTACGACATCGATGCGGCCGCGCTCGAAACGGTGCAGACCTGGCTCGCGGCCGCCGGCGCACGGCGGGGGCTGTCGCCGCGCGCGAGCGACGACGCGGCCGTGCCCGCGCCGCGCCATACGTTCTCCGATGCGCTCGCGCGGCTCTTTCTCGGCTATGCGATGCCCGAAGGCGCGGCGCCGATCGGTGCGTGGTTGCCGATCGAGGCGGCCACGGGCAGCGAGGCCGAACTGCTCGGCCGGCTTGCACGGTTCACCGACGATCTCGACGGCTTCGCGCGGCGGCTCGAGGAGTCGCACACGCCGCGCGGCTGGAGCGAACTGTTCGCCGACACGCTCGCGCGCTTCTTCGATTCGGGCGCCGCGTATGCCGACGCGCTGGCCGGCGTGCGCGACGCGCTCGATGCGATGCTGGCCGCGATGACGGAGGGCGCGCCCGACGAGGCGTTGCCGGCGGCCGTCGTCCGCGCGGGGCTTGCCGCGGCGCTCGACGATCCGGCCCGCGGCGGGGTGCCGTGGGGCGGCGTCACGTTCTCGTCGCTGACGAGCTTGCGCGGGCTGCCGTATCGCGTCGTCTGCCTGCTGGGGATGGACGACGGCGTGCTGCCGAGTCTCGCGCGCGCGGACGAATTCGACCTGATGGCCGTGCTGCCGAAGCTGGGCGACCGGCAGCGCCGCGACGACGAGCGCAATCTGTTCCTTGACCTGCTGCTGGCTGCCCGCGACCGGTTGCTGATCGCCTATACGGGCCGCAGCATCCGCGACAACGCGCCGTTGCCGCCCGCGGCGCTCGTCGACGAGCTGCTCGATCATCTGGCGCTCGTCACGGCCGGGCCCGACGCCGCACCGGATGCGGTCGAAGCCGCGCGGCGCGCGTTCATCGTCGAGCATCCGCTGCAACCGTTCGCGGCCGCGTATTTCCAGCCGGGCAGTGAACTCGTTTCGTACGACGCCGAGCGGGCCACGCTCGCGTCGCTGCTGGCCGCCGAAGCATCGCGCGATGGGCCGCGCGAGCAGCCGTTCTTCGCGCAGCCGCTGCCGGCCGAACCGGTCGAGCCCGTTGCGTTTAGCGAATTCGAACGTTTCTGGCGGCATCCGGCGCGCGCATTGCTGCGCGGCCGGCTCGGCATCGTGCTGGCCGACGCGCAGGCCGAACTGCTCGATACCGAGCCGTTCGCGCTGGATTTTGCCGGCAGCGACGCGCTGGCCGAGCGTGTGCTGCCGCTGCTGATCGAAGCGGGCGACGGCGGCGTGCACGATCACGCGCTGCGCATCGCGGACGCGAGCCCCGAACTGCCCGGCGGCGCGACGGGCGCGGTGTGGCGCGACCAGGCGCTCGGTTCGATGACGCAGCTTGCGTCGAACGTGCGTCGTGCGCTGGCCGACGGCATCGAGCGGCGGCCGTTCTCGCTCACCGTCATGCCGAAGTGGCCCGACGCCGAACAGGCGCTGTTCGGCGCCGACGACGCGATGCTGGCGGCCGACGCGGTGAGTGCGCCGCTTGAACTACACGGCACGCTGAACCGGCTGACGCCGGCCGGGCAAGTCATCTATCGCTATGCGCGACCGAGTGCGCGCGACTACCTGTCCGCGTGGCTCGCGCATCTCGTCTACTGTGCGATCGAGCCGGGCGGCCCGCGCCGCACGCTGTGGTTCGGCAGCGGCGGTGCGTTCGAGCTGACGCCCGTCGCGGCGCCGCTCGAGCGGCTCGCGCCGCTTGCCGCGCTGTTTCGCGCGGGGCGGCGCATGCCGCTGCGGTTTTTCCCGCGCAGTGCATGGGCGCGGGTGTCCGACGGCGAGGCGAAGGCCGCGAGCGTGTGGATCAACGAGCGGGTCGTGAGCGAAGCCGACGATCCGGCCATCGCGATCGCGTGGCGTGGCGCGCATCCGTCGCTCGACGAACCGTTCGGCACGCTCGCGCGGCTCGTGTTCGAGCCGCTCGTCGAGCATCTGAAGGAGGTCGCATGAGCGCCGTGTCGCAGCCGCAGGCGCTCGAACTCGACGTGTTCGCGTGTCCGCTCGACGGCGTCAATCAGATCGAGGCGTCGGCCGGCACCGGCAAGACCTGGAACATCTGCGCGCTGTATGTGCGCCTGCTGCTCGAAAAGGATCTCGGCGCGGACGAAATCCTTGTCGTGACCTTCACGAAAGCGGCGACGGCCGAACTGCACGAGCGGATTCGCGGCCGGCTCGCGCAGCTCGCGCATGCGCTCGATACGGGCGACGACGGCGGCGATCCGTTCATCGCGCGCCTGCTCGAGACCACGCTCGGCGACGGCGGCGCGCTCGATCCCGAGACGGCCGTGAAGCGAATCCGGCGCGCGTTGCGGGCGTTCGACCAGGCCGCGATCCATACGATCCACGCGTTCTGCCAGCGCGCGCTGCAGGAAGCGCCGTTCGCGGCGGCGATGCCGTTCGCGTTCGACATGGAGGCCGACGATGCGTCGCTGCGCTTCGAGCTCGCGGCGGATTTCTGGCGCACGCGTGTCGAACCGGCGGCCGCGCGCTGGCCGGGCTTCGCGACCTGGCTCGTCGAATCGGGGGCCGGCCCGGCCGCGCTCGATGCGCAGCTCGCACGCCGGCTGAAGAAGCCGCTCGCCGCGCTGCGCTGGGACGGCGTGGCCGAGCCGGACGAAGCGGCGGAAGCGGCCGCAGCCGAATGCTTCGCGGAGGCCGCGCGGATGTGGGCGGCCGAGCGTGACGCGATCGATGCGTTGCTGCGCGCCGCGCAGCCCGTGCTGAATCAACGCTCGCACAAGCCGGACGCGGTCGCTGACGCGCTCGCCGCATGGACGGTGCATTTCGAGCAGGGCGACGCGACGGCCGCGCTGCCGAAGGCCGCGCTGAAGCTCACGCAAACCGCGCTGACGAAGGCGACCAAGAAAGGCGGCACGACGCCCGCGCACGCGTTCTTCGACGTGGCCGACGCGCTCGAAGCGGCCGTGGCCGCAGCCGAGGCCGCGCAGCGCGCCCGCTGGCTCGCGCTGATCGCCGAATGGCTCGACATGGCGCCGGCCGAGCTGGCCGAGCGCAAGCGCACGCGACGCGTCGTGTCGTTCGACGATCTGCTCGCGAACCTGTATCACGCGCTGCACGCGCATCCGTGGCTTGCCGAGACGCTGCGCGCGCGCTATCCGGCCGCGCTGATCGACGAGTTCCAGGATACCGATCCGTTGCAGTTCGCGATCTTCGACCGGATCTTCGCGCCGGGCGGCCCGCTGTTCCTCGTCGGCGATCCGAAGCAGGCGATCTACAGTTTCCGCGCGGCCGATCTGCACACCTATCTCGCCGCGCGCGCACGGGCGAGCGCGTGCTACACGCTCGCGGTCAACCAGCGCTCGACGCCTGCGATCGTCGATGCGTGCAACCGCTTCTTCCTGTCGAATCCGCGCGCGTTCGTGCTCGACGGGCTCGACTACTACGCGGTGCGCGCCGGCACGCGCGTGCGCGCGCCGTTCGTCGACGAAACCGATCCGGGCCCGGCCGGCGATTTCCGGGTGTGGGCGCTGCCGGGCGGCGAAGGCACGCTGCTCAAGCGCGAAGCGCAGGCGCAGGCCGCGCAGGCTTGCGCGGCCGAGATCGCGCGGCTGATGCGCGGCGCACGCGAAGGGCGCGTGCGGTTGGGCGACACGCCGTTGTCGCCGGGCGATATCGCGGTGCTCGTGCAGACGCACCGGCAGGGTAGCCTCGTGAAGCGCGTGCTGGCGACGTGGGGCATCGGCAGCGTCGAGCTCGCGCAGGCGTCGGTGTTCTCGACCGGCGACGCCGAGCAGCTCGAACGCGTGCTGGCGGCGATCGATGCGCCGGGCGACCTGCGGCGTTTGCGCGCGGCGCTCGCCTCCGACTGGTTCGGCCTCGATGCCGGTGCGCTGTGGCGCATGGAGCAGGGCGACGGCGGCGCGCCACCCGGCGCGTCGGCGGCCGACAGTGCCGATGCGATGAGCTGGGTCGAGCGCTTCTCGCGGTATCGGTTGCTGTGGCGCGAACGCGGCTTCGCGGTGATGTGGCGCACGTTCACGCGCGAGCTGCGGATCGCCGAACGGCTGATGGCCGGCGCGGACGGCGAGCGCCGCGTGACCGACATCAACCATCTGGCCGAGTTGACGCAGGCGCGTGCGTCCGCGCAGCCCGGCATCGCACCGACGCTGCGCTGGCTCGCCGCGCAACGGCTCGACGGCGGCGGCGAGGAAGCGCAATTGCGGCTCGAATCCGATCGCAATCTCGTGCAGATCGTCACGGTGCACAAGTCGAAGGGGCTCGAGTACGCGATCGTGTTCTGTCCGTTCCTGAACGACGGTGCGCTGCGTGAGCCGCCGTCGTCCGCGTTGCCCGATGCGCGCGAGTATCACGACGAGGCGGGCGATGCGGTGCTGCATTACGGGGGCGATGACGAAGCGGCCGCGCACGCGGCGCGGCAGGCATTGCGCGAGCAGGCCGCGGAACGCGCACGGCTCGTCTACGTCGCGCTCACGCGCGCCGTGTATCGCTGCTATGTCGTCGCCGGGCCGTACCTGTCGTCGCGCTCGACGCGCGAAGCGCGGCGCAGCGTGCTCAACTGGCTCGTCGCCGGTGCCGGCCATGCGTTCGACGCGTGGCTCGACGAGCCGCCCGACGAAGCCGCGCTCGAGGCGGCATGGCGCGCGCTCGCCGGCGGCCCCGTGTGCGTCGCGCCGCTACCCGTGCCGGCGCGCCGCGAGCGTGTCGCGGCCGGGCACGACGCATCGCAGACGCTCGCCGCGCGTCATGCGACGCGCGTGCTGCGCGATGCGTGGCGGATGGCGAGCTTCAGTTCGTTGACCGCATCGATGGCGCGCGAGGAGGCGGGCGTCGCGGCCGTGCCCGACGACGAACTGCGGCCCGATCACGATGCGCTGGCCGCGGTGACGCCGGACGGCGAACTGATATTGGCCGATACGGTCGCGGCCGAGCCGCCGGATGACGACATCCTCGTGTTCCCGCGCGGCGCGGCGGCCGGCGAATGCCTGCACCGCCTGTTCGAGCTCAGCCGGTTCACGGAGCCCGAGTCGTGGCACAAGGCCGCGCTCGGCGCGCTGCACGACCGGCCGGTCGAGGCCGAGCCGGCGCTTGCCGCGCGCCTGCCGGCGATGATGGCGCGGCTCGTCGACGACGTCGTGCACACCGAGCTGGTGCCGGGCATGCGGCTCGTCGATCTCGATCCGGCGAAGCGGCTCGACGAAATGGGTTTCCTGTTTCCGGCGCCGTCGCTCGACCTGATGGCGCTGCGCCGGCTGCTGGTCGCGCACGGCTATCCGGACGTTGCACTGGAGGCGGGCACGCTCGCCGGTTTCATCAAGGGTTTCATCGACATGATCGTCGAACACGACGGCCGTTTCTGGATCGTCGACTGGAAGTCGAACCACCTCGGCACGACGCCGGACGCCTATGGCCCGCGCGCGCTCGACATTGCGATGGCCGATCACGCGTATCACCTGCAGGCGCTGCTCTATACGGTCGCGCTGCATCGCTACCTGCGTGGCCGGCTGCCCGATTACGACTACGACACGCACATCGCGGGTTACCTGTACCTGTTCGTGCGCGGCGTGCGGCCCGGCTGGCGCAGTGGCGGCGAACCGGCGGGCGTGCATGCGCGGCGGCCCGCCCGCGCGCTGGTCGACGCACTCGACCGGATGATGGAAGGAGGCCGCGCATGACCGCATCCGACGACATGCTCGAATTTACCGGCGGCCTCGTCGCGCGGTTGCCCGAGCCGGCCGATTTCGGCATCGCGCTCGCGGAAGGCTTCGCGCGCCGCATCGGCGATCTCGCGCGGCGTGCCGGTGCGCCGTCCGCATCGGCACGCTGGGTGGCGCGCGCCGCGTTCGCGACGAGCCGCGCGACCGCCGGTGGCCACGTGTGCGTCGCGCTTGCTGCGCTCGCGCAGCGTTACGAAGCGCCGCTCGACGAGGTCCGCGCGGCGCTTGCCGCGAGCGGCGTGGTCGCGTTCGGCACGCTGGCACGCGGCGACGAACGGCCGCTGATCGTCGACCGGCACGATCATCTGTACCTGTCGCGCTATTTCGATTACGAACGGCGGCTCGCCGATGCGCTCGTCGCGCAGGCGGGCGTCGCCGCACCGGACGAAGGCCTGTCGCCCGACCGGTTGCGCGACAGTCTCGCCCGTTACTTCGGGCCGGCTACCGGCGAAGTCGACTGGCAGCGCGTCGCGGCGATCGTCGCGCTGACCGGCCGCGTGACGATCGTCAGCGGCGGGCCGGGCACGGGCAAGACGACGACCGTCGTCGGCGTGCTCGCCTGTCTGCTCGACGCGCATCCGGGGCTGCGCATCGCGCTGGCCGCACCGACCGGCAAGGCCGCGCAGCGGATGCAGGAGGCGCTGCACGCGCTTGCCGGCGATCTGCCGCCCGAGCTCGCGGCGCGCCTGCCCGACACGTCGTACACGCTGCATCGGTTGCTGGGCGGCGGCGGGGCGGCCGGCTTCCGGCATCATCGCGACAATCCGTTGCCGTACGACCTGATCGTCGTCGACGAGGCGTCGATGATCGACGTCGCGCTCGCCGCGCATCTGCTCGACGCGCTCGCGCCGGGTGCGCGGCTCGTATTGCTGGGCGACAAGGACCAACTGGCCGCGGTCGAGGCCGGCGCCGTATTCGCGGAGCTGAGCGCGCGGCCGGCGTTCACCGCCGCGGCGCGCACGCGCATCGCGCAGGCGCTGGGCGTCGACGAGGCGGCGTTCGTCGCCGCGTTGCCGGTGCCGGACGAAGCGGCGCCGGCAGCGGTTCCCGTTGCGAATCCGGTGCCCGCTGCCGCACGGGCACCGGCGCCGCCATCGGCATCCGCTCCTGTTTCGCGCAGATCGGCGTCTCGGTCGAAAATCGATACGCGGCAGGCATCGCTGTTCGACGACGAACCGCAGGACGATGAAGTGTCGTCGACCGACATCGCGCCGCCGCCACCCACCGAGTCGGCACCGCTCCTCGATGCCAGCGCATCGGACGATACGCCCGCCTGGATCGAGGCCGACGAACTCGCGTGGCTCGACGCCGTCGAGCTGCCGCCGTTCGATGCGGGCGACGCGGCGCTCGCATCGGTGACTGCTGCATCGCCGTCGGCAGGCGAAGCCGCCGCGGCTGCCGCGTCCGCCATCGCGCCCGCTGCGGCGCCGCTCGCGGACTGCGTCGTGTGGCTCGAACGCAATTACCGCTTCGGGCTCGATTCGCCGATCGGACGGCTGTCGCTCGCGATCCGCCGCGGCGACGTGCAGGCGGCGCTCGATGCGCTGCCCGCCGACGATTCGGCGGCCGCATCGTTTCACGACGATGCGGGCGACACGCTGGCGTCGTCGACGGTCGAGCGGCTCGCCCGGCGCTTCGGCGCATACCTCGACGCATTGCGCGACGCGCTGGCCGCACCGGTGCCCGATCCGTTGCCGCTGTTCGACGCGCTCAACCGGTTCCGGATCCTGTGCGCGACCCGCAGCGGTTCACGCGGCGCGGAGCACGTCAATGCGCTGGTGGCCGCGCACGTCAGGCATGCGGCGCGCGTGCCGCTCGCGGTCGGTGCGCACTGGTTCACCGGGCGGCCGATCATGGTCACGCGCAACGACTATGCGCTCGGGCTGTTCAACGGCGACATCGGCATTGCATTGCCCGACGTGCACGGTGTGCTGCGCGTGTGGTTCCGGCGCGCGGACGGCACCGCGCGCGCGGTGTCGCCGGCCGCGCTGCCGCCGCACGAAACGGCGTTCGCGCTGACGGTGCACAAGTCGCAGGGCTCGGAATTCGACGAAGCGGCGCTCGTGTTGCCCGCGTCGTTCGGCCGGGTGCTCACGCGCGAGCTGGTCTATACGGCCGTCACGCGCGCCCGCACGCGCGTGCAGGTAATCGGGCCGCGGCGCGTGCTGGCGCAGGCGGTCGCGACGCGCACGCAGCGCGATTCGGGGCTCGCGGCTCGCGTCGACGAGGCGCTCGCCCGGCGCCGCACGGAGGCTTCGCGATGATGATCCGCTACACGCTCGATCCGGCCGAGGTCGAATGGACGGCCGTGCGCGCGCAGGGCGCGGGCGGCCAGAACGTGAACAAGGTATCGAGCGCGATTCACCTGCGCTTCGACATTCGCGCGTCGTCGCTGCCGCCGGTCCTCAAGGAGCGGTTGCTCGCGCTGTCGGACCAGCGCATCACGCGCGATGGCATCGTCGTGATCAAGTCGCAGGAATACCGGACCCAGGAGAAAAACCGCGAGGCCGCGCTGGCCCGGCTCGATACGCTGATCGGCAGCGTCGCGTACACGCCGCGCGCCCGGGTCGCCACGCGGCCGACGCGCGCGTCGAAGGAGCGGCGGCTCGAGCACAAGTCACGCCGCAGCGTGGTGAAGTCGGGACGCGGGAAGGTGATCGACTGACGAGCGAGGGGCCAGTGCCAGTCGCCGGCGAACCTGCGACGCGCGCGCTAAGTGCGCCGGCTAGCGCATCACGGTTCCCGCGCTGTCGAGCACGAAATCGACGCAGAACACGACGAGCCGGCTCTGCGCGCGGATCGCGACGGCGGCCGTATAGCAGTCGCGGCCTTCCGTCAGCGAGAAGTGCGGGCCCATCAGCGCGACGCGTCCCGGCGCGGCGATCGCACGCTGGAAATACGGGCGCCGCGACCAGTTGCTGTGGGTTTCCGGGAACAGCGGCGCGAGACGGGTGACGCTCGCCTGGCTGTCGTCGAGCGGGGCGCCGATCGACGGCAGGAACTGTTCGCCGGTCTCGTCCGTGACGAACACGCGGCGCGCGGCCGGCACCGCGAACACGCGTTGCGCGGCGTCGTGCAGGTTGCCGCTTGCCGAAAACGCGGCTGCGCCGCCGAGCACCAGCCGTTCGATCGCGTCGAAGCCGGGCTGTTCGGCGACCGCCGGCGTGTGCCGGCGCGCGATGAAGCGTCGCCACGCGGCGTCGAGCATCGCGGGCGCCGCCGCGCTCGCGTGCGCGATCGACGCATCGGGCTGGCCGAACTGGAAACCCTGCACGAAATCGATGTCGGCTTCCATCAGCGCCTGCAGTGCGTCGTCGCTTTCGACGCCTTCGGCCAGCACCATCGCGCCGGCCTGGTGCAGCATCGACACGAGGTGATGCATGATGCGGCGATCGTCGGCCGAGCCGGTCGAACGCTCGACCAGCGAGCGGTCGAGCTTCACGATGTCGGGCCGTGCGCGCCACACGCGGTCGAAGTTCGAGAAGCCGGTGCCGAAGTCGTCGATCGCGATCAGGAAATCGCGATGCTGGATCATGTCGATCGTGCGGGCGAGCGCGGCTTCGTCGCGCGCCGGCTGCTCGACCACTTCCAGCACGATGCGATTCGGCGGCAGCGCGAAATGCCGGCATAGCGCTTCGACGAACTCGCGCTGCACGAGGCCCGTATCGAGCACGCGCGGCGTCACGTTCAGGAACAGCCAGCCGTCGCCGATGCCTTGCGCGACGAAGTTGGCCGTGTGCAGGCAGCGCGCGAGCCGGTCGAGCAGCAGCGCGTCGGCGTCGCCGCGCGTCTTGTCGAACAGCGCGGTGGGCGACACCAGCGTGCCGTTCCCGTCGACGACGCGCAGCAGCGCCTCGTAGCCGACGACGCGCTTGTGCGTGATCGACAGCACGGGCTGGAACACGCTGCGCAAGGTCGTGGTGCGATAGGTGGCGAGCCAGCCCTGGGGTGTCGGCGTGAGGCGTTCGAGCAGGGCGTCGAGCGACAGGTCGCGGGTGGACTTCATGTCAACGGTGCCCGGGAGCGGGCGGCGGGGGCGGCGGCGCATCGCCACGCCGATGCAGCCGCATGCGCAGGCGGACGCAAAAGAACGTGGGGCATCGAGACCGCCTTCTGCGGATGAGTTTTCCGAGTGTAACGGGATTGCCGCGGCGCGCGTATCAGGGTAACTCCAGACGCAAACGGTACACCGCGATTCCGGCCCGTGCCCGGCGGTGCAGCGGGGGGCGCCGCGTGCATGCGCGCGGTGCATGACCGTCGCGAAACGAAGCGCGCCGCAGCGGCAGATGACAATCGCGCGACAGGGCCTCGGCATGACCGTGCGTCGCCGCGGCGCGACGCGCAGGCTGATGCGGGAAATCCCGGCGGTGGCCGCCGCCGTCAGACGAATGGGGCGAATGCCCGCGCGTCACGATGCGATTCGCAGCCCGTCGGCACACCCGCGTCGCTTCGCCGCCGGCATTACCGCGTGACGGGCGGCCGGCGGCAGTTCGTGCGCCCGGCGCGCCGATCGTCAGGCCGCTTCGCCGCCGCGCGGGCGCACGCCGGGGATCCGCTTGATCACGCCGGTTGCGAGCGCGGTGCCGACGAGCACGATCGCACAGCCTTCGATCATCACGGCCGACACGTGTTCGCCGAGGAACAGCGCCCCCCACAGCAGCCCGAACACGGGGATCACGAACGTCACGGTAATCGCGCGGGCCGGCCCGATATGCGCGATCAGGTAGAAGAAGATGAAATATGCGATGCCCGTGCATGCGACGCCGAGGGCGAGCACCGCGCTCCATGCGTGCACGCCGACCGGCGCGGCCGGCCACGTCGCGATCGCGAACGGCAGCAGCAGGATGGTCGAGCCGATCATGCTGCCGGCCGCGTTGACGAGCGGATCGACGCCGCTGAGCTTGCGTTTCGTATAGTTGGCCGCGATGCCGTACAGCAGCGTCGCGCCGAGGGCGGCCGCGGCGGCGAGCGCGGTCGCGCCGGCGCCCGTGTCGCCGTGCGCATTCGCGATCTGGTTCCACACGAGCGTGAGCACGCCCGCAAACCCGATGACGAGACCGAGCGCGCGCGGCAGAGACAGCTTGTCCTTCAGCCACAGGTAGGCGACGAGCGCGCCCCACAGCGGCGTGGTCGCGTTGATCACCGACGTGACGCCAGCCGACAGCGTCAGTTCGGCGAACGCAAACAGGCAGAACGGGATGCCGGAATTCAGCGCGCCGACGACAAACAGCGGCCACGCATGGCGGCGCAACCGGGCGCCGAGATCGGCCGGTTTGAAGCGCGTCAGCGCGAAGCCCGCGAGAAACAGCGCGCCGATACCCACGCGCAGTGCCATCAGCGGCGCGACGCCGAAATCGACCACGCCGATCCGGATGAACAGGAAGGAGGCGCCCCACAGGGCGGCGAGCACGGTCAGCAGGAAAGCGTTCTTGGGCGACATCGATCGGCGGGGGCGGGGACGGGATGCGAGGAATCTTACACCGCGTTACCGCATCGTCGTTTCACGATCGGATGAAACGACAAGAAACGGGAATTTCGCCGCTTCCCGGGGGGGCGGATAGCCGGCCGCGCGTGGCGCGGCCGATCAGATCAGTGATGACGCCAGCCGCCGCGTCCGCCGAAACCGAAATTGAGCGACAGCGCCGGCCCCCAATAACCGCCCCATGCAGGCGCATACGCTGGCGCCGGATAGTAATAGGCGGGGGCCGGATCGACATACACGGGCGCGGGCTGGACCGGCACCGGCGCCGCCGTGTAATAGCCGCCCGGATAGTAGCCGTAGGGGTAGTAGCAGCCGGCAAGCGTCGTGCAGGCAAGCGCCGCGGCGACGAAGGTCCTGTTCATGATGTGTCTCCGGCGGAAGCCGGCCATCGGCAGATGCTTCAAGCTTAGGCCGAGTCCCGATGACACGGTATGAAAAACGGTAACCGATCATTTCCGGGCAGAGCGGCAGCGCCTGTTGCGGCACACATACGAAAACGGCGCTTCCGCACCGCGGAAACGCCGTTGAACCGACCGGCCTGCAGCTGGGCGACGCCCAACCGGCCGGTGTCGCGCTCGTTACTTGCCGACCTGGTTACCGATGATGCCGCCGGCCGCCGCGCCGCCCAGCGTCGACAGCGCGTTGCCGCCGATCGCCGCGCCGGCGACGCCGCCGACACCCGCACCGATTGCCGTATCGCGCTGGCGTCGCGACATCGAATCGCAAGCCGACAGGCTGGCCACGGTCGCGACGAGCAGCGCGCATACCCCAAAACGCCGAATCGAGTTCATGATCGTTGTCCTTGTGGTAGTGAACGGAAGGCGCACGACCGGCTGGCGGCCGCGCATGTCCCCAATCTACGCGCCGTCCCATGACGCTGCTGTAAGGACTTGTTAAGGCTCGCGCGGTTTCGTAATCAATTGTTTCGCACGGCCCCGCAGGCACACGGCATGCGCAAACGACATGCGCAAAAAAGCCCGCTCGAAAGCGGGCTCCGTGCATCGCGATGCAAGCCGGTGCGGCTCGCCGCGCGCGCTTACTGACGGTGGTAGATCTCGGCGCCGGTCTTCACGAACTCGACCGCCTTGACCTCCATCCCCTTCTTCAGCGCTTCGGTTTCCGACACGCCTTGCTGCGCCGCGAATTCGCGCACGTCCTGCGTGATCTTCATCGAGCAGAAATGCGGGCCGCACATCGAGCAGAAGTGCGCGACCTTGGCCGAGTCCTTCGGCAGCGTCTCGTCGTGGAATTCGCGCGCCTTGTCCGGGTCGAGACCGATGTTGAACTGGTCTTCCCAGCGGAACTCGAAGCGCGCCTTCGACAGCGCGTTGTCGCGCACCTGCGCGCCCGGGTGACCCTTCGCGAGGTCGGCGGCGTGCGCGGCGAGCTTGTACGTGATGATGCCTTCCTTCACGTCGTCCTTGTTCGGCAGGCCGAGGTGTTCCTTCGGCGTCACGTAGCACAGCATCGCGGTGCCGAACCAGCCGATCATCGCGGCGCCGATGCCGGACGTGATGTGGTCGTAACCCGGCGCGATGTCGGTGGTCAGCGGCCCGAGCGTGTAGAACGGCGCTTCCTTGCACCAGTCGAGCTGGAGATCCATGTTCTCCTTGATCAACTGCATCGGAACATGGCCGGGGCCTTCGATCATCACCTGCACGTCGTGCTTCCACGCGATCTGCGTGAGTTCGCCGAGCGTCTTCAGTTCGCCGAGCTGCGCTTCGTCGTTCGCGTCGTAGATCGAGCCGGGACGCAGGCCGTCGCCGAGCGAGAAGCTCACGTCGTACGCCTTCATGATCTCGCAGATCTCTTCGAAGTGTTCGTACAGGAAGCTTTCCTTGTGATGCGCGAGACACCACTTCGCCATGATCGAGCCGCCGCGCGACACGATGCCCGTCATCCGGTTCGCGGTGAGCGGCACGTACTGCAGGCGCACGCCCGCATGGATCGTGAAGTAGTCGACGCCTTGCTCGGCCTGCTCGATCAGCGTGTCGCGGAAGATTTCCCAGGTGAGATCTTCGGCCTTGCCGTTGACCTTTTCGAGCGCCTGGTAGATCGGCACCGTGCCGATCGGCACCGGGCTGTTGCGGATGATCCACTCGCGCGTTTCATGGATGTGCTTGCCGGTCGACAGGTCCATCACCGTGTCGCCGCCCCAGCGGATCGCCCACGTCATCTTGTCGACTTCCTCGCCGATCGACGACGTGACGGCCGAGTTGCCGATGTTCGCGTTGATCTTCACGAGGAAGTTGCGGCCGATGATCATCGGCTCGGATTCCGGATGGTTGATGTTCGCCGGGATGATCGCGCGGCCGCGCGCGACTTCGTCGCGCACGAATTCCGGCGTGATCTCGGCCAGCGCGTTCGCGCCGAAGGCCGCGGCGCCGAATGCCTGGCCCGGGTGCTGGCGGCCCATCATCGCGGCGAGCTTCGCGCCGTTCGGGCCGCTCGACTTCAGGCTCTCGATGTACTCGGCGCGGCGCTGGTTCTCGCGGATCGCGATGTATTCCATTTCCGGCGTGATGATGCCCTGGCGCGCATAGTGCATCTGCGTGACGTTCTTGCCGGCCTGCGCGCGGCGCGGGTTGCGGTGCAGGCCCGGGAAACGCAGCTCGGCCGTGGCCGGATCGGCCGCGCGCTCGAGGCCGTACTGGCTCGACAGGCCGGGGAGCACTTCGGTGTCGCCGCGCGCTTCGATCCAGCGCTGGCGCAGCGCCGGCAGGCCCGCGCGGATGTCGATCTTCGCGTCCGGATCGGTGTACGGGCCCGACGTGTCGTACACGTAGATCGGCGGATTCTTCTCGCCGCCGAAGCCGGTCGGCGTGTCGGCCTGCGTGATTTCGCGCATCGGCACGCGGATGTCGGGTTGCGAACCGGTCACATACACCTTGCGCGAATTGGGCAGCGGCGCGACAGCAGCGGCATCGACGTGGGCGTCGGCGGACAGAAACTTCGGATTGGCGTTCATGCAATCTCCTGATGTGGGGCGCTAGCTAAGCAGGAGACGAGATTCGTGAGGCGGCGGGTTTCGTCAGAGGGATGGCGGCGAAATCCGTACGCTTCCCTGCGCTGGCATTATCCAGATCAGGTTCAAAGGGTATTTCTCACCCGCAATGCCGGTTGTTTGACCGAACGCATTGCAGGACCCCCGCGTTAGCAAGGGCACACGATACACCGGCTTGGCGGCGGTTTCAACCGGGTGCGGCGCGGATGCCGCCGGGCGATGGCCCGCTCGTGGCCGCCGCCGTGCGCACGGTGCGCCGCAGCAAGCGTTGCCGTCGACCCGCCACGCGGCCCGGACACAAGCGGCGCGCAGTGCAGCATTTCCTTCCCTTATTCCCGGCTTCGAAAAAATTTTCGCAAGCGCTGTCATTTCCGGCCGCGTGCTCCGTCTATTCGACTCCTAAACCCATGTATCGGAGAGATGTCATGAAAAACGTATTCGTCGCCGCCTGTGTCGCCGCACTCGCCACGATTGCCACGGGGGCCTACGCGCAGAACGATGCGATGTCGAAGGACGGCATGTCGATGTCGAAGGACGCGATGGGCCACGACGCGATGGCGAAGGACGGCGCGATGAAGAAGGACGGCATGAAGAAGCATGCGATGAAGAAGGATGCGATGGGCCACGACGCGATGAAGAAGGGCGACGCGATGAAGAAGGACGCGATGAGCCCGTCGAACTGACGAATGCGGGCGGGGCGCGGCCGCCCGGTTACCGGCGCGCGTCGCGTCCCGCTGCATCATCCCGGGAGTCTTCATCATGCAAACGGTTCCTGTCACGGATCGCGCGGGCGCGCCGCCGCCCGCACCGACGATCCATCCGCGCTGGGTGCGCGCGAGCCATTGGCTCAACGCGCTCGCGGCGGTCCTGATGGCGTTGTCCGGCTGGCGGATCTACGACGCGTCGCCGATCTATCCGTCGTTCACGTTCGCGCACGGCATCACGCTGGGCGGCTGGCTCGGCGGCGCGCTGCAATGGCATTTCGCGGCGATGTGGCTGCTGGTCGGCAACGGGCTGTTCTATCTCGCGATGTCGATCGCGACCGGGCGTTTCGCGCGCAAGTTGCTGCCCGTGACGCCCGCGTCGGTGTGGCGCGACGTACGCGCCGCGCTCGGCGGGCGGCTGTCGCACGACGACCTGAGCGTCTACAACGCAGTGCAGCGTGCCGCATACCTGACCGCGATCGTCGATCTCGTCGTGCTGGTGCTGTCGGGGCTCACGATCTGGAAGTCCGTGCAGTTCCCGCTGTTGCGCGAATTGTTCGGCGGTTACGACAACGCGCGCATCGTGCACTTCTGGGCGATGGGGCTGCTGGTCGCATTCGTGGTCGTCCACGTCGCGATGGCGTTGCTGGTGCCGCGCTCGCTGCTCGCGATGCTGCGCGGCCGCTGACCCGCGCGTCGCGGGCGAAGGAAATCATCATGTCGGAATCCGAAAAAAACCGGAGCGCGCCGCGCTGGACGCTCGATCGGCAATCGCTCGAACTCGACGTGCGCCGCACGCTCGAGATGCCGTCGCGACGCCTCTTCAACCGGCGCGTGCTGACGCTCGGCGGCCTCGCGATGCTGACCGGCTGCACGCTGCAGGACGACGCGTCGGTCAACACGTTCCTCGAGAAAGTGTCGCGCATGAACGATCGCGTGCAGGCGTGGCTGTTCAATCCCGACCGGCTCGCGCCGACCTATGCCGAAGCCGACATCACGCGACCGTTTCCGTTCAACGCGTACTACGGGATCGACGACGTGCCGCACGTCGACGAATCGACGTATCGGCTCGTGTTGTCCGGCCGTGTAACGGGCAAGCGCGTGTGGACGCTCGACGAGCTTCGCGCGCTGCCGCACGCGGAACAGATCACGCGGCACATCTGCGTGGAAGGGTGGAGTGCGATCGGCCGCTGGGGCGGCACGCCGTTCGGCGCATTCCTCGCGCGCGCCGGCGCCGACACGCGGGCGAAATACGTCGGCTTCAAGTGCGCGGACGACTACTACGAAAGCATCGACATGCCGACCGCGCTGCATCCGCAGACGCTGCTCGCGTTCGATTACGACGGCCGTCGGCTGCCGCCGGAATACGGGTTTCCGATGAAGCTGCGGATGCCGACCAAGCTCGGCTACAAGAACCCGAAGCACATCATGGAAATCTTCGTGACCGATACGTTCCCGGGCGGCTACTGGGTCGATCAGGGCTACAACTGGTTCGGCGGATCGTGAGCGGTGCGCGCGGCGTGCACCGCGTGCGCACGCGTCATACGGAGTCGCGCACCTGCAGATCGACGCGCAGGCCGACTGCCGAGGCCATGTTCACGAGCGCGTCGAGCCCGAACAGGTTGATCTTGCCGCGCATCAGGTCGGAGACGCGCGGCTGCGTGACGCCCAGCTGCTTCGCGGCCTCGGCCTGACTCAGTTCGAGCCGCGCGATGCGCTGCTTGAGCGCGATCATCAGTTCGGAGCGCAGCTTCATGTTCGCGGCTTCCGCCGGCTCGCGCTCGATTGCGTCCCAGACGTTCGCGTAACGTTCATCGGTCATCGTTTCAACTCCATCATCAGCGCCCGATAGCGGCGGGCGGCGAGGTCGATATCGGTCTTGTTCGTGCGCGTCGATTGCTTGCGCAAGCAGTGCAGGACGTAGACGGCCTCGGTGAAAGTCGCGACGTAGACGATCCGGAATGCGCCGCTTGCATCGCGCAGGCGAATTTCCCGCACGCCGACGCCGATCGTGCGCATCGGTTTCCAGTCGTCGGGTGCGAGGCCGCGCTGCACCTGATCGATCGGGTGGCCGGCTTCGCGTCGCGCAGGCAACGGAAAGCCGCGGAGATCGGCCAGCGCGCTGCCGACGAAAACGACGGGCTTCGGCGGAAGAATGTCTGGATTATACAAAATTTTGTATAGTCTGTGCAGGTGTCGGAAAGAAGCCGCGGGCGCCACCAGGAGCGCGCGCCGTCCGTCACGATAGGCGCGTCACGACGCGCCGACGCACAAACTGGTCGTCAGGCCGATGCTGGATCAAGGGGGGCGAATGGCGGCGCCGGCGCTCCGCGCCTTGCGTATCCGGCCCCGGATTTCGCCGCACCGCCGCGCGAAAAATGTCGCGCCGAAACATCAGTCGATAGGCTTTCAGACAGGTCCGACGATGCTTTCGAATCCTTGATGCCATAATGCCGAGCGTGTGCAGCCGACGCGGGTGCGCACGTTTTTTTTTGCCCGTTTTTGTCCCTTTGCCGCCGCTTGCCGGTTCTCTTTCGTCGCCGTTCGCACTGCCATGTCGTTCCGCACGTTCGCTCTGCCTTCCCGGTCCCGCGTGGACCGTTTGCCGGCATCGCCGGCGTCTTTCAGCGGAGCACGCGGCGTGACGTGCGGGCAGGTGGCTCGATGACGCCGCTCGACCGCCTCCTCGATTTCCTTGCCCGCTTTTCGTTCCGGATCCGCCTGCCGCAAAGCCGCGGCGGCCGCGTGGCGCTCGCGCTCGTCTTCATCTATTTCGTCTGGGGCTCGACCTACAGCGGGCTGCATTTCGCGCTGCAGTCGTTCCCGCCGCTGCTGCTGTCGGGGCTGCGCAACCTGCTCGGCGGGATCGGCCTGTTCATCTTCGCGCTGCGGCGCAAGCCCGAATGGCCGACGCTGCTGGAAATCCGCAACTCGGCGATCGTCGGCACGATGCTCGTCGCGCTGTCGTCCGGCACGATCGCGCTCGGCATGCGCACGGTCAGCAGCGGTTCGGCCGCGGTGATGGTGGCCACGGTGCCGCTGTTCGCGACCGTGATCGCGGCGGTGGCGGGGCGGCCGGTGACGAAGGGCGAATGGGCGGCCGTCGCGCTCGGGATGGTCGGCATCGTCGTGCTGAATTCGGGCGGCGCGGCCGCCGCGAATTCGGCGCTCGGCACGATCTGCGTGCTGGCCGGCGCACTGTTCTGGGCGGGCGGCGCGCATCTCGCGACGCGCCTCAAGCTGCCGTCCGACCTGTTCCTGTCGACGTCGCTGCAGATCGGCCTCGGCGGGCTGATGTCGACGATCGTCGCGTGGCTGCTCGGCGAACGCGTCGAGCAACTGGCCGTCGGGCCCGTGTTCGCGTTCGCGTACCTGATGGTGTTCTGCACGATGGCCGCGTACGTCGCGTACGGCTACCTGATCCGCCACACGAGCCCGATCATCGCGAGCAGCTGCATGTACGTGAACCCGATCGTCGCGGTCGCGCTCGGCGCGCTGCTGCTGGGCGAGCCGGTGACGATGGCGACCGTGGTCGCGACCGTCGCGATCCTCGGCAGCGTCGGGTTGTCGTTCGTGTTCGATCCGGCGCGCCGGCCCGCGGCGGCGGCGACCAGTTCGCCGGCCGTGGCGGCCGAGCAGGCGCCGACGGCGGACGCTTCGCCCGTCGTCGAGCCGATCGCCGCGCCGGAGGCGGCGCCGATCCTCGCGCCTTCCGCTGTTCCGCTCGCGGTGCCGACGCCCGCAGCGGTGATGGATCCCGCCGCGGTGATCGATCCGGCCCCGGCGTTCGCGCCGCCGCCCGCCGCCGTCGAGCCGGCCGCGTCGCGCACCGACGCGTGACGCCGCCGTGGCCGGTCGCGCTCAGCCGCGCCGGCCGCCGCGATGGTGGAACCAGCCGGCGAGCGCCGTAAACAGCAGGCCGGCCGCGCACATGCCGGTCCAGCCGAACGCGCGCCATGCGGCGACGCCGGCCGACGAGCCGAGCGCGCCGCCGATGAAATAGCACACCATGTACACCGTGTTGACGCGGCTGCGCGCCTCGGGCTTCAGCGCATAGATGCGCGACTGGTTCGAGATCTGCGCGGCCTGTACGCCCACGTCCAGCACGATCACGCCGATCACGAGCCCGACGAGGCTCGATCCCGACAGCGCGAAGATCACGAACGACAGCGCGAGCAGCGCGATCGCGAGCGAGATGATCGCGCGCGGGCCGCGCCGGTCCGCGAAGCGGCCCGCATACGGCGCGGCGAGCGCGCCCGCGGCGCCGACGATCCCGAACAGGCCGGCCGCCTGCGGGCCGAGATGGAACGGCGCGCCGGCGAGCAGCAGCGTGAGCACCGGCCAGAACGCGCTGAACGCCGCGAACAGCGCGGCGCCCGTCAGCGACGCCTCGCGCAGCCCGCGCAGTTCGACGGCCAGATGCCACATCGAGCCGAGCAGCTTGCCGTACGACAGCGTCGACGTCGGCGAACTGCGCGGCAGCCGCAGCACGATCACGACGGCGAGTGCGACGAGCGCCGCGACCGACGCGGCGAACACCGCGCGCCAGCCGAAATACTCGGCGACGAAGCCGGCGGCGGTACGCGCGAGCAGGATGCCGAGCAGCAGGCCGCTCATCACGGTGCCGACCGCGTGGCCGCGTTCGGCCGGCGGCGCGATTTCGGCGGCGAACGGCACGGCCTGCTGCGCGATGGTCGCGAGGATGCCGATCGCGAGGCTGGCGACCGCGAGCACGGCCAGCGACGGCGCGGCGGCCGCCACGATCAGCGCGATCGAGAGCCCGGCGATCTGCAGCAGGATCAGCCCGCGGCGATCGAAACGGTCGCCGAGCGGCGCGAGCAGGAACATGCCGGCCGCGTAACCCAGCTGCGTCGCGGTCGGTACCGCGCCGATCCACGATGCGCCGTCCGGAAAGGCCGAACGGAAGCTGTCGAGCAGCGGCTGGTTGTAGTAGATGTTCGCGACCGACACGCCCGCGATCGTCGCGAGCAGCAACAGCAGGCTGCGCGAGTAGTGGGGCGAGGCGGCGTCGGTCGGACGGTCGGTGGAGGAAGTGGACATGGCGGCAGGCACGGAGTTGGGCGGCCCGGCAGGCGGCGCACGCATCAGGTGCGCCGGCGAGCCGGGCGCCGGTCGAGGCTGCCGATCATACCGGAGCGACGTGAATCCTGCCGGCGGCAGCCGGCGCGACGGGCCAGCTACCGCCCGTCACGGCACGCGCCGCGCGTCGCGTGGTCAGTCGACCAGCTCGCCCGTCGGCTCGTAGAACGGATACGGCCCCGCGCCTTCGTCCACATAGACGTGATGCGACGTCATTCCCGTATCGGGTGCATGGTGGTGGACCGCGAACGCCGGCGGTTCGAGCCGGAACGCGGATGGCCCATCGGCCCGCAGGTCGAAGGCGACCTGGTGCGCGGGCGACGGCACCGCGGACGCGAGCGTGCCGCCGAAGCGCGTGAACATCGTGCGGTGCACGTGACCGCACAGTACGCGCTCGACGTTCGGATGACCGCGCAGCAGCGCGTCGAGTTTCGCGGCGGCGGCGGGCGCGAGACGCAGCTTGTCCATGTGGCCGATGCCCGACACGAACGGCGGGTGATGCAGCGCGACGATCACCGGCCGCTCGCGTGCGGCGTCGAGCTGTGCGGCAAGCCACGCGAGCCGTGCGTCGCACAGGTCGCCGTGGCTCGCGCCCGGCACCTGCGAATCGAGCGCGAGCACGCGCACCGCGCCGACGTCGAGCGCGTATTGCACGAATTCGCCGTCCTGCAACTCGGCGCGATCGGCGAACGCGCGGCGCAATCCGGCGCGGTCGTCGTGATTGCCGATCATCAGGTAGTACGGGATCTCGAGCGCCGCGAGCAGCCCGCGCAGGTTGCCGTATTCGTCGTCATGGCCGAAGTCGGTCAGGTCGCCGGTGACGAGCACGGCGTCGGGCCGCGGCACGAGCGCATTCAGCTTCGCGATGCAGCGCGCGAGCGCGGCCGCCGTGTCGACGCGCCGGTACGCGAGCTGGCCCGGACGCTTGATGTGGAGATCGCTGATTTGAGCAAGCAGCATCGTCGTTCCTCGGAATCGTCTGGTTGTTGTCGCGGCGGTGTGCGCCGCCGTGGGGTGCTGCATGAATGATGCCCGATCGACGCCTTACGCGCCGAGCGCGATCAGACCTTCCGGCGCGATCGCGAGGCCGACCGCCGTGCCGCGTGCGAGCGCGATGCGGCCCGGCACGTCGATCACGAGCGCGTCGGGTGCCGCATGCTCGATCGTGAGGCGCGTGCGCTCGCCGAGGAACGCGCACGCGCCGACCGCGCCGCGCAGCGGCGCATGCGCGGGATCGGCGAGCTGCGCGTCCTCGGGGCGGAAGAACCATTCGTCGGCCGCATGCGGCGTGACGATCGCGCCGCCGGTCGTTTCGAGCGCGCCGTCGCGCCACTGGCCCGCCAGCCGGTTCAGCGTGCCGATGAACTGCGCGACCGTGCGGTTCGCGGGGCGGTAGTAGATCTCGCGCGGCGTGCCGATCTGCTCGATGCGGCCCGCACCCATCACGACGATCCGGTCGCCGAGTTCCATTGCTTCGGCCTGGTCGTGCGTGACGTAGACGGTCGTCACGCCGAGCGTGCGCAGCAGCGTGTTCATGTCGCGGCGCAGCACGTCGCGCAGCTTCGCGTCGAGCGCGGTCAGCGGTTCGTCGAGCAGCAGCACGCGCGGCCGCACCGCGAGCGCGCGCGCCAGCGCGACGCGCTGACGCTGGCCGCCCGACAGTTGATCGACCGGTTTGTCCGCGTGCGCGTCGAGTCGCATCATCGCGAGCAGCTCGTCGACGCGTTCGCGCAACGCACGCGGCTCGGTCTTGCGGATCTTCAGCCCGTAGCCGACGTTGCCGCGCACCGTCAGGTTCGGAAACAGCGCGTAGTTCTGGAACACCATGCCGACCTGCCGGCGCTCGATCGGAAGCAGGGTGACGTCGTCGTCGCCGAACGCGATGGTGCCGCCGGCATCGGGTGTGTCGAGGCCCGCGATCAGGCGCAGCGTGGTCGTCTTGCCGCAGCCCGACGGCCCGAGCAGCACGAGCGTTTCGCCGGCGCCGATCGACAGGTCGAGCGGTTCGAGCACGCGTGTGCCGCGGAAGGTCTTCGCGCAGCCGGTCAGGGTGATGGGAGTGGAATCGAGTTTCATGTCTGCGAAAAAATCAGCGCGGGCGCTGCTTCGGCGCGCGCGTACCGGACGGATCGACGCCGAGCCACTGCATCGCGACGAGCAGCGGCAGCGTCATCAGCAGGAACAGGATCGTGTACGCGCTGCCGACTTCGAGCCGCAGCGACGCATACGTATCGGCGAGCCCGACCGGCAGCGTCTTGGTGTCGGGCGTGTGCAGCATCCACGTGAGGTTGAATTCGCCGATCGACAGCGTGAGCACCGCGAGCGCGCCCGCGACGATGCCGGGCCGCAGGTTCGGCAGCACGATCGTGACGAAGCGCGTGACGAACGGCGCGCCGAGGCTCGCCGCGCCTTCCTCGAGCGTGCGCAGGTCGGCGCCGGCCGCGACGGCCGCGACCGCGCGCACCATGAACGGCAGCGTGAACACGACGTGGCCGACGACGATGAACCACAGGCTCATCCGGAACGCGGTGAAGCCGCCGTACACGACCAGCAGCGCGAGCGCCGAAGCCAGCCCCGGCAGCGCGACCGGCAGCACCAGCGCTTCCTCGATCGCACGCGCGATGCGGTGCTTGCTGCGCGCGAGCGCATAGCCGGCCGGCACGCCGACCGCGAGCACGATCGCGAGCGTCGCGAACGCGACGTAGAGCGACAGCGCGACCGAGCCGTGATACTGCTGCCACACCTGCTCGAGCCAGCGCAGCGTGAGGCCGCTCGACAGGCCGCGGAAATAGTTGACGGTCAGCCCCGCGAGCACCGACATCACGACGGGCACGATCAGGAACGCGCACAGCAGCAGCGTGACGCCCCATTGCAGCGCGGCGATCGCGCGTGCTCCCGCGACGCGCGGTGCGTGCCGGGCGGCAGGCTTCGCGGGCAAGGAAGCCGGAACAGGGGCCGGGGCGGGCGCGGACGAGCCGGAAAGCGATGGCATGCGGAAATCCTCAGGCCGCGGCGGCGGCGGTATGGCCGGTGAAGCGCCGCGCGAGCGCGAGCACGGCCCAGGTGACGATGCCGAGCACGATCGACAGCCCGGCCGCCGTCGCGATGTTCGCGTTCAGCGTGAATTCGGTATAGATCGTCATCGGCAACACGTTCAGGTCGGTGGCGAGCGTAAACGCCGTGCCGAACGCGCCCATCGCGGTCGCGAAGCAGATCGCGCCGGCCGCGATCAGGCCCGGCGCGAGCGCCGGCAGCACGATGTCGACGAAGATGCGCCACGGCGACGCGCCGAGCGAACGTGCGGCCTCCTCGAGCGACGCGTCGAGCTTCGACGCGGCTGCGATCACGGTGACGATCACGCGCGGGATCGAGAAGTACAGGTAGCCGATGAACAGGCCCGCCACCGAGTATGCGAAGACCCACTTGTCGCCCGTGAGCTTCGCCGACAGCATGCCGATCAGCCCCTGGCGCCCGGCGAGCATGATCACCATGAAGCCGACGACGACGCCCGGGAACGCGAGCGGAAACGTCAGCAGCGCGAGCAGCACGCGCTTGCCGGCGAATTCGCGGCGCGCGAGCAGCAGGCCCGAGATCGTCGACAGCGCGAGCGTCGCGAGCGTGACGCCCGCGGACAGCGCGACCGTCTCGCCGAGGCTCTTCATGTAGCGCGCATTGCCGAGCAGCGCCGCATAGTGCGAGAAGAACGCGCCGTCGGCGGACACCTGCACGAGCGACGCCATCGGCAACAGCCAGAACGCGGCGAATACCGCCAGCGCCGGCGCGACGAGCGCGACGCGCCAGCGCAGCGGAAAAGTCAGGTCGAGCATGACGTGGGGCCGGCCGCTTACTGCATCACCTGCAGGTATTGCTGGCCGAACGCCTGCTGCCCGGCCGCCATCTTGCCGAAGTCGACCGACTTCGCCCGCGCGTATTCGCTCGCCGGCAGGAACTTCGCGGCGACGTCGGCGCCGAGCGTCTGTGCGCGCACCGGACGCAGGTACGCGTTGGCCCACAGCTTCTGGCCTTCGTCGGACAGCACGAAATCGAGGACCTTCTTGCCGTTCGCATCGTGCGGCGCACCCTTCACGAGGCTCATCACGTACGGCACCGCGATCGTGCCTTCCTTCGGAATCACGAACTCGACGTTCGCGTTGTCCTTGTATTTCGCGCGATACGCGTCGAAGTCGTAGTCGAGCAGGATCGGAATCTCGCCGGACAGCACGCGCGCATAGGCCGTCTGCTTCGGCACGATCGGCGCGTTCGCCTTCAGCTTGCGGAACCAGTCGAGCGCCGGCTTGAAGTTGTCGAGACTGCCGCCGAGCGCCTGGTTGACGGCGACCGCGCCCGCGTAGCCGACGAACGCGCTCGACGGATCGAGATAGCCGACCATGCCCTTGTATTCGGGCTTCAGCAGATCGGCCCACGAGCGCGGCACGGGCTTGCCGTCGAGTGCGTCCTTGTTCACGAAGAAGCCGAGCGTGCCCGAGTGGATCGCGAACCAGTAGCCTTGCGGGTCCTTCAAGTTCGCGGGAATGTCGTTCCAGTGCGCGGGCTTGTACGGCGCGATCACGCCCTTGTCCTTCGCCTGGAACGCCGACGACACGCCGAGGTAGACGACGTCGGCCACCGGGCTTTTCTGCTCGGCGATCAGCTGCGCGATCGACTGGCCGGAGTTCTTGTTGTCGAACGGCACGCGGATGCCGGTCTTCTGCTTGATCGCCGCGATCTGCGCGGCCCAGTCGGCCCATTCGGGCGGGCAGTTGTAGCAGATCGCCGTTTCGTCGGCGTGGGCCGCGGGGGCGCCGGCGACGAGCGCGGCAACGGCGAGCGGCGCGGCGAGCGCGCGCAGCAGCGAGGTCAGGCGAAAGGACACGGTGGGTCTCCGGACGAGTGGGGTAGCGC
>NZ_JACCQA010000041.1:0-67007 GCF_015712215.1 Burkholderia sp. 9779_493 | reverse complement strand
CGCCCGCACGCTCCAGCACTGCGCGGATCACCGTCGCGCCCAGTTCGGGCGCCGCAACCTTCGCCAGCGAGCCGCCGAATTTGCCGACCGCGGTCCGCGCGGCCGATACGATCACTACATCCGTCATGTTCAATTCCTGCATCGAAATCAGTTCGTCGTTGTGACGCCGGCACGGGGCGACGGCGCGCGTCGGGCCAACCGGTGCGATCGCGGTCGCGGTCGCGCGCCGTGTTGGCGGGCGGCGCCTGTTCGCACCGGCGGCACGACACACCGCCGCACGGGCAACCGTGCACGGGCGTCTTGCGGCGCATCGGACGCTCGCCGGCCCCCGCGTGGCACACGCGGCGCCGGCGCCGTCCGGCGCCGATCAAGCGTGTCGCGCCTGCGCGCGACACGCGTTCAGCACGCGTTCAGATCACGCAGCCGATTCGCGCGCAGCCGCGGCGTCCTTGCGGGCGGCCGCAGCCGTCTGCTTGGCACCGCGCGTGGCCGTTTCGCTGACTGCATCGAAACCGCTCTGCGCCGCTTCGATCGCCTGCCCCGTCGCTGCACGCACGGAGTCGGCCGCGGCGGTCGCCGCGGACAACGCCGAATTCAGCGCGGCCACCACCGGCGCCGAGCCGGCCGGTGCGTGCTTCGACAGTTCGCCGAGCACGTCCTTCAGGCGCTTGTCGTTCTGTTCGTACTGGGCCTGCGCGACCTTCGCCCATTCGGATTGCGTCGATACCGCGATGTCGAACAGATGGCGGCCATACGACACGACCTTGCCGGCCGCTTCCTGCGGCGCGGCGACCTGCTGCGCGAAGCCCGCGGCCGGGTTGTTGCCGTTGAACGCGTTCTTCAGCTTGTCCTCGTATTCCTCGAGCGCCGTGCGGGCCGCTTGCAGGTTGAGTTCGACGACGGCCTCGAAACCGTGGATCGCCGGACGGGCGATCGCGAACCAGGCGGCGATACCGGATTGATAATCGGCGACGAGTTTTTCGGGGGCAAATACGGACATCGGGCACGCTCCTGTTAGCAATGCGAGAGACGACGTAAAGAAAAATGGAAGCTTGATCGACAGCGCTTCCTTATTGACGACCCGTACCTGTTTGAGCACGAGCAGTTGAAGGAAGTCATTCTAGAGCGATTAATTGTCAATTAAATGGCATTAATGATAGGTATAAACCCTTATTACCCTTTAGAGCGGCCGCCGCAGCCCGGCGTGCCGACATCGCGGGCAGGATGCCCGCACGCTCTGACCCGCAATGCCTTTTTACCTTTTTACAGCATAGCGCATCGTGACGTCGCGCAATATTTACCAATCCATTATTCCGTTTATTAGAAAACCGCCCCTCATTAAAAATGGAGTGGTCGCCGATGTAATCGTTTTTTCGGGATTTATTATGAAATCGTTTTCTGGATTATTAATGACGAATTCAATGATCGGATGAATTACGATCGCGATAAAAACGAGGCCGCTCGAAGCGGCCTTGGTCGATGCGGTGGGGCGCGGGGTCAGCCGGCCAGTTCGCGATGCAGCGCGCGGAATTCCTGCGCGAGCTTGTGGGTCGGCTCGAGATGGATCACCGGCGTCGACTGCTGATGCGATTCGCGGATCTTCACCGACGCGGACAACCGCGACGCGAGCACCGGCAGCCCTTCGTCGACGAGTTCGTCGACCAGCCGTTGCGGCAGGCTCGCGCGCGGCTGGAACTGGTTGATGACGATCCCTTCGACTTCGAGCGCCGCGTTGTGGTCCTGCTGGATTTCCTTCACGTTCTCGAGCAGCGTGTACAGCGCGCGGCGCGAGAAATCGTCGCAGTCGAACGGGATCAGGCAGCGCTCGACCGCGATCAGCGCCGAGCGCGTATAGAAATTCAGCGCGGGCGGCGTGTCGATGTACACCGCATCGTAAGTGTCGAGCTCGTTGAGCGCGTCGCGTAGCTTGTAGATCTTGTAGCGCGATTCGAGCTTGCCGTGCAGCGTGTCGAGATCCGGATGCGCGGGCATCACGTCGAGTCCGTCGAACGGGGTCGCGTGGATGAACGACGCGACGTCGACCGGCCGGAAGTTGAAGGTCAGCGCGGTTTCGAAGAAACCGGCCACGCCCGGTTGCGCGTCGGCCGCCGCGTCGCCGAGCAGGTAGCGCGTCGAGTTCGCCTGCGCATCGAGATCGATGACGAGCGTGCGCAATCCTTCGCTCGCGCTGATCGCCGCCAGGTTGCAGACGATCGTCGACTTGCCCACGCCGCCCTTCTGGTTGAACACGACCCGCCGCATGGTGTCCCCTCGCTCGAAACGTCGAAACGGCCAGCTTAGCGGGTCAATCATGGCGACCGCGTGACGCAGGTCGAATTGGACGCGACAGTGCGCGCCACGCGTCACACGCGCGGCACCGCGCCCGATACGTAGCGGTTGCCGGGCACGCTCCACCGCCACGGGAGATCCTGGCCGACGCGAATGCCGATGCGCGGCCCGCCCGCCAGATCGGCGGGCGGCGCCAGCCCGTCGTCGACGATCGCGAACCCTTGATGCGCGCCGGCCAGGTCGACGCCATCCTGCGCGCCGCCGATCCCCATCGCCTGCGTCAGCCGGGCCGGCCCGCGGCACAAGTCGCGATCGCGCGTGCGCGGCGGCCGCGCCGCACGCATCTGTTCGAGTCCGTGCAGCGGCTCCAGCGCCCGGATCAGCACGCCCGTTCCCGCGCCGTCCGGGCCGCACACGCAGTTGCAGCACCAGTGCATGCCGTACGTGAAATAAACGTAGAAGTGCCCGGGCGGCCCGAACATCGTCGCGTTGCGCGGGGTCTTGCCGCGATAGGTGTGCGCCGCCGGATCGAGTGCGCCCGCATACGCTTCCACTTCGACGATGCGGCCGGCCCGGCCGTCCGCGGCCGCGAGGATCTTGTTGAGCAGTTGCGGCGCGACCTCGGTGGCCATGCGGTTGAAGAATGCGCGTGGCACGATGGCGCCCGGCCACGGAGCCGCCGTCTTACTGCGTCGCATCGTGTCCCTCCGTGATCGCCGCGGAATGAAGCTCGCGATACGCATCGATCAGATCGTCGAGCCCGAATGCGCGGTTTCTCCCGCTGGGATTCGGCAGCACCCACACCCGCGCATGCTCGATGCGGGCCGACTGCAATCCCCACGCGACTTCGCGCTGCCCCGACAGCGCCGAATAGGCCGCCTTGCCGAGAAACGCGACGAAGCGCGGCGCATGCTGCGCGACTTTCTGCTGGAACGCGGCGCTGGCGGCCGCGAATTCCGCGCGCGAAAGCTGATCGGCACGCGCGGTCGGCCGCGGCACCACGGCCGTCAGCCCGCAGCCGTAACGGAGGATCTCGCGATCGTCCAGCGGCGAAATTTCCGTCGGCGTGAAGCCCGCGAGATGGAGCACGCGCCAGAAGCGGTTGTTTCTCCCCGCGAAGTGATGGCCGGTCGCGGCCGCGAGCAGGCCGGGATTGATCCCGCAGAACAGGACGTCGAGATCGGGCGCGATGAGGTCGGGGAGTGCGTCAGCCACGGTTCATCCGGCGTGCGGCCGGCGGGAACGACGTAAACGAAACAAGGCCCGAAAACCCGGGCCAAGCGACTGGCTTGACTCGGATATTCGGGCCCATCGTGATGCGAGGGTGCGACTGGCGATCAGAACGGGATATCGTCGTCCATCTCGTCGAAGCCGCCGCCTGCCGGTGCGCTCGGACGGCTCTGGCCGCCACCACCCGCACCGCCACGCGCCGCGCCGCCGGCACGACCGCCGCCGCCACGCTCCGCCTGCTCGCCGCGACCGCCGCCACCACCACCGTAGCCGCCGCCATAACCGCCTTCGTCACCGCCGCCACCGCCGCCGCCCGAACCGCCGCGGCCGCCGAGCATCTGCATCTGTTCGGCGACGATTTCGGTCGAGTAACGGTCCTGGCCGTCCTGGCCCTGCCACTTGCGCGTGCGGATGCGGCCTTCGATATAGACCGACGAACCCTTCTTCAGGTATTCGCTGACGATTTCCGCCAGACGGCCGAAGAACGCGACGCGATGCCACTCGGTCATTTCCTTGAAATCGCCGCTCGCCTTGTCCTTGTAGCGATCGGTCGTCGCGAGACGGATGTTCGCAACCGCGTCGCCGCTCGGCAGGTAACGGACTTCAGGATCGGCGCCGAGATTGCCGACGAGGATGACCTTGTTGACGGATGCCATGTGTTTCTCCAGTAAATTCGATGCCGGGCCGCCCGCGTGTGTCGCCGGAACGGCCCGCCGGGCACGCCGGCGCGCTGCCGATGCCTGCCCGAGTGAGGTTCAGGCCTTGCGCGGCGGCGCCTTCATATTGGCCGCGATTATAAGCCACGCGGCCACGAGCCCCGAACACGTGTAGAACACCGTGTTCGCGCCCCCATGCTTCAGCAGCCAGCCGCCCACGATGCCGCCGAGCGCGAGCCCGATCGACTGCGTGGTGTTGTAGACGCCCGTGGCCGCGCCCTTGCGCGAACCCGGCGCGAGCTTCGACACGAGCGACGGCTGCGACGCTTCCAGGATGTTGAACCCGAGGAAGTAGACGAAGAGAATCGCCGCCACAATCAGGATGGTATGCGGCGCGCTGCCCAGCAGCAATTGACCGATCAGGATAGCCAGAATGCCGCCGAGCAGCACCGGCTTCATCTTGCCCCGTTTTTCCGCGACGATGATCGCCGGCACCATCATCACGAACGCGAGCCCCATCACCGGCAGGTAGACCTTCCAGTGCGCGGCGACCGGCAGCCCGCCGTCGACCAAGAGGCGCGGCACGACGAGGAACAGCGCCGTCTGCGTCGCATGCAGCACCAGCACGCCGAAGTTCAGGCGCAGCAGCTCGACGTTGTGCAGCACCTCGGCGAACGGCGCGGGCACGTGCACGGGCTTCGCCGCATCGGGCACGATCCACAGCACGACGCCGATCGCGAGGATCGACAGCACGCCGACGATCGCGAACAGCCCGCTCATCCCGACCCAGTGGAACACGATCGGCGCGCCGACGATCGCGACCGCGAACGACACGCCGATCGACCCGCCGACCATCGCCATCGCCTTCGTGCGGTTCTGCTCGGAAGTCAGGTCGGCGATGAACGCGAGCACCGCCGACGACACGGCGCCCATCCCCTGGATCACGCGGCCGACGATGATCCACGTGATGTCGTGCGCGAACGCGGCGACGAAGCTGCCGAGCGCGAAGATCACGAGGCCGGTGGCGATCACCGGCTTGCGGCCGAACTTGTCGGACGCCCACCCGTAGAAGATATAGAACAGCGACTGCGTGACGCCGTAGGCCCCGAGCGCGATCCCGACGAGCAGCACGTTGTCGCCGCCCGGGATGGTTTTCGCGTAGACCGAGAACACCGGCATGATCATGAACAGGCCGAGCATGCGCAACGCGAAGATCGCCGCGAGCGACGTGGTCGCGCGCAGTTCGGGCGCAGTCATGCGGGAAGACGTGGCAGACGGATTGGACATCGGGAATGAATTTCGAATGATCGGAATGTCCGCCCGGCGGCGGGCGGCGGAAGATCAGGACCGGCGGCCTGGCGGCCTTTCGGGCGACGCGTCGGGGCCGGATGCAGACGGCCTGCGGGCCGCCCGGAACCGTGCGGCGCGACCGCATTCCCCGGCGCAGGTGTCGCCTTGCTGCCACCTGCTGTAAAGGCTGGGGGCCGTAAACGACGGTCTCGAAAAGCCGTTATAGTAGCAGGTTTGGTTCCCTCCATTTTCGCCAGGTTCATGGAACAGATCCGTATCCGTGGGGCACGCACCCACAACCTGAAAAACGTCAATCTCGACCTGCCGCGCCACAAGCTGGTCGTGATTACCGGGTTGTCCGGGTCGGGCAAGTCGTCGCTCGCGTTCGACACCCTTTATGCCGAAGGCCAGCGCCGCTACGTGGAAAGCCTGTCCGCGTACGCCCGCCAGTTCCTGCAGCTGATGGAGAAGCCCGACGTCGACCTGATCGAGGGGCTGTCGCCGGCGATCTCGATCGAGCAGAAGGCCACGTCCCACAACCCGCGTTCGACCGTCGGCACGGTCACGGAAATCCACGACTACCTGCGACTTTTATACGCACGTGTGGGCACGCCGTACTGCCCCGACCACGACATCCCGCTCGAGGCGCAGAGCGTGTCGCAGATGGTCGACGCGGCGCTCGCGCTGCCCGAGGAAACCAAGCTGATGATCCTCGCGCCCGTCGTCGCGAACCGCAAGGGCGAGCACGCCGAGCTGTTCGAGGACATGCAGGCGCAGGGCTTCGTGCGCTTTCGCGTGCGCTCGGGCGGCGGCGCCGCGAACGAAGGCGTCGCGAAGATCTACGAGGTCGAGTCGCTGCCAAAGCTGAAGAAGAACGACAAGCACACGATCGACGTCGTCGTCGATCGCCTGAAGGTGCGCCCGGACATGAAGCAGCGGCTCGCCGAATCGTTCGAAACCGCGCTGCGCCTGGCCGACGGCCGCGCGATCGCGCTCGAGATGGATACCGATCACGAGCACCTGTTCAGCTCGAAGTTCGCGTGCCCGATCTGCTCGTACTCGCTGCAGGAGCTCGAGCCGCGCCTGTTCTCGTTCAACAACCCGATGGGCGCGTGCCCGGAATGCGACGGCCTCGGGCAGATCACGTTCTTCGACCCGAAGCGGGTCGTCGCGCACCCGTCGCTGTCGCTGGCCGCGGGCGCAGTGAAGGGCTGGGACCGCCGCAACCAGTTCTACTTCCAGATGCTGCAGAGCCTCGCGGCGTTCTACGAGTTCGACATCGACGCCGCATTCGAGGATCTCCCCGAAAAGATCCGCAAGGTGCTGTTGTTCGGCTCGGGCAAGCAGACGATTCCGTTCTCGTACATCAACGAGCGCGGCCGCACGACGATCCGCGAGCACGTGTTCGAAGGGATCATCCCGAACCTCGAGCGCCGTTACCGCGAGACCGATTCGGTCGCGGTGCGCGAAGAGCTGTCGAAGTACCAGAACAACCAGCCGTGCCCGTCGTGCGACGGCACGCGCCTGCGCCGCGAGGCGCGCCACGTGCGGATCGGCACCGGCGACTACGCGCGCGGCATCTATGAAATCAGCGGCTGGCCGCTGCGCGACGCGCTCGGCTACTTCGACGGGCTGACGCTCGACGGCGCGAAGCGCGAGATCGCCGACAAGGTGATCAAGGAAATCGTCGCGCGCCTGACGTTCCTGAACAACGTCGGCCTCGACTACCTGTCGCTCGAGCGCAGCGCCGAGACCTTGTCGGGCGGCGAGGCGCAGCGCATCCGGCTCGCGTCGCAGATCGGCTCGGGGCTCACGGGCGTGATGTACGTGCTCGACGAGCCGTCGATCGGCCTGCACCAGCGCGACAACGACCGCCTGATCGCGACGCTCAAGCACCTGCGCGACCTCGGCAACTCGGTGATCGTCGTCGAGCACGACGAGGACATGATCCGCACGGCCGACTACGTGGTCGACATGGGCCCCGGCGCGGGCGAGCACGGCGGCGTCGTGGTCGCCGAAGGCACGCCGAAGCAGGTGCAGTCGAATCCGCAGTCGCTGACCGGCCAGTACCTGCTCGGCAAGCGCGTGATCGAGTACCCCGACGAGCGGCTCGCGCCCGATCCGGAGCGGATGCTGCGCATCGTCGACGCGCACGGCAACAACCTGAAGCACGTCGATCTGGAACTGCCGGTCGGCCTCCTGACCTGCATCACCGGCGTGTCGGGCTCCGGCAAGTCGACGCTGATCAACGACACGCTGTATCACGCGGTCGCGCGCCACCTGTACGGCTCGGCCGCCGAGCCGGCGCCGCACGAGGCGATCGAGGGCCTCGAGCACTTCGACAAGGTGATCAACGTCGACCAGTCGCCGATCGGCCGCACGCCGCGCTCGAACCCGGCCACGTACACGGGTCTGTTCACGCCGATCCGCGAGCTGTTCTCGGGCGTCCCGACGTCGAAGGAGCGCGGCTACGATCCGGGCCGCTTCTCGTTCAACGTGAAGGGCGGCCGCTGCGAATCGTGCCAGGGCGACGGCGTGCTGAAGGTCGAGATGCACTTTTTGCCGGACGTCTACGTGCCGTGCGACGTGTGCCACGGCAAGCGCTACAACCGCGAAACGCTCGAAGTGCAGTACAAGGGCAAGAACATCAGCGAAGTGCTCGACATGACGGTCGAGCACGCGTACGAGTTCTTCAGCGCGGTGCCGGTCATCGCACGCAAGCTGAAGACGCTGCTCGACGTCGGCCTCGGCTACATCCGCCTCGGCCAGTCGGCCACGACGCTGTCGGGCGGCGAGGCGCAGCGCGTGAAGCTGTCGCTGGAGCTGTCCAAGCGCGACACCGGCCGCACGCTGTACATCCTCGACGAGCCGACCACCGGCCTGCACTTCCACGACATCGCGCTGCTGCTGGAAGTGATCCACCGGCTGCGCGACCAGGGCAACACGGTCGTGATCATCGAGCACAACCTCGACGTGATCAAGACGGCCGACTGGGTGATCGACCTCGGCCCCGAGGGCGGCGCCGGCGGCGGCCAGATCATCGCGCAAGGCACGCCCGAGCAGGTCGCGAAGACGAAGGCGAGCTTCACCGGCAAGTACCTCGCGCCGCTGCTCAAGCGTCCGACCCGCAAAGTCGCGGCCGGCTGACGCCGCTCCACCCTGCCCGCGCGCGGCCGTCCGGCCGCGCGCCTCCTCGTTTTCCCTTCTGCGTTTACACCACGCGCCAAACGGCCCGTTTGCGGACCATAATGGCAGCTATACTTTACGGTCGTAAGGTTCGCCATCCGCACCAATCCGGTGCGGCGCCGGGCGGCCCGCACGCTGCCGCGCGCTGCGCGGCACGATACACGGACGACAGGAATCCACGATGGAGAAGCAACAAGAGTCGCGCGACACGCAGAACCGCGAGCCGCACCTGCGCAGCGTGCGGCTGACGAGCGACTTGAGCCTGCCGAAGCTGTCGGCACTCGAGATCGGCAGCTATCTCTTCGCGCTCGTCATGATGTGGCTCGTCCTCGAGCTCCGGCTGCTCGGCGGGATGCTCGCCGGCCTGCTCGTCTACCAGCTGATCCACACGATCGCACCCGTGATCGAACGTCACACCACCAGCATGCGCGCGCGCTGGGTCGCCGTCGTGCTGTTGTCGATCGCGATCGTCGGCGCGCTCACCGGCCTGACGATCGGCATCATCGAGCATTTCGAGCACACGGTGCCGAACCTGCAGAGCCTGCTCGACCAGCTGATGCAGATCGTCGAGCAGACCCGCGCACGCACGCCGGCGTGGATCGCCAATCTGCTGCCCGTCGACGTCGAACAGATGAAGACGAAGGCGGCCGTGCTGATGCACTCGCACATGGACCAGCTCCAGCAAAGCGGCAAGAGCGTCGCGCGCGGCTTCGGCCACGTGCTGTTCGGGATGATCATCGGCGCGATGATCGCGATCGGCGTCGAGCAGGGCAAGGTGCGCCGGCCGCTGTCGACCGCGCTCGTCATGCGCGTGTCGCGCTTCTCCGACGCGTTCCGCCGCATCGTGTTCGCGCAGATCAAGATCTCGGCGATCAACGCGGCATTCACCGGCATCTATCTGCTCGTCGCGCTGCCGATCTTCCACCAGCGGCTGCCGCTGTCGAAAACGCTCGTGCTCGTCACGTTCATCGTCGGCCTGCTGCCGGTGATCGGCAACCTGATCTCGAACACGCTGATCGTCGCGGTGTCGCTGTCGGTCAGCATGGGCACCGCGATCGCGTCGCTCGCGTTCCTCGTGGTCATCCACAAGCTCGAATACTTCCTGAACGCGAAGATCATCGGCGGTCAGATCGAGTCGCGCGCGTGGGAGCTGCTGCTCGCGATGCTGATCATGGAAGCCGCGTTCGGGCTGCCGGGCGTGATCGCCGCGCCGATCTTCTATGCGTACCTGAAACGCGAGCTGTACCTGCTGCGGCTGATCTGAAACCGCCCGCCAGCCAGCGGAAAGCAAAAACGCCGCGCCCCGTGAAGGGCGCGGCGTTTTTGCTTGTGGAGCCGGCCGTTCGCGGCCGACGGATCAGCGAAACACGACCGTCTTCGTCCCGTTCAGCACGATCCGGTGCTCGACGTGCCACTTCACCGCCCGCGCGAGCGTCACGCACTCGACGTCGCGGCCGATCGCGGTCAGCTGGTCGGGCGTCATGCTGTGATCGACACGTTCGACTTCCTGCTCGATGATCGGGCCTTCGTCGAGATCGGTCGTCACGTAGTGCGCGGTCGCGCCGATCAGCTTCACGCCGCGGTCGAACGCCTGGTAGTACGGCTTCGCGCCCTTGAAGCTCGGCAGGAACGAATGGTGGATGTTGATCGCGCGCCCGGCGAGCTGCTCGCACATATTCGGCGACAGGATCTGCATGTAGCGCGCGAGCACGACGAGATCGGCCTGGTGCTCGTCGATCACTTCCAGCACGCGCGCTTCCTGCGCGGCCTTCGCGGCATCGGACGAACCGCCGATCAGCGGGAAGTGATGGAACGGAATGTTGTAGCTCGCCGCGAGCTGGTAGAACTCCTTGTGGTTCGACACGATCGCCGGAATCTCGATCGGCAGCTGGCCCGTGCGATAGCGGAACAGCAGGTCGTTCAGGCAGTGGCCGATCTTCGACACCATGATCACGACGCGCGGCTTCACGGCCGCATCGTGCAGCTCCCAGCGCATCGAGAACTGTTCGGCGAGCGGCGCGAATTCCTTGCGAAGCGTGTCGAGCGCCGACGCGGCATCCACGCCGCCGCCGTCCTGCTCGAAGTGCACGCGCATGAAGAACTCGCTGGTGCGGCTGTCGCCGAACTGCGCGGAATCGAGGATGTTGTTGCTGCGCTCGAACAGGAAGCCCGAGACCGCATGGACGATGCCGTGCCGGTCGGGGCACGACAGTTTCAAGATAAAGCTGTGATCGGTCGGCATGACCGCTACTCCCATTGTTTCCGTATTCGTCAAATTGCCCGTTCGCGCCGCGCGGCTGCGCGCTCGGCGCGCGTCACGCCGCCGGGACGAACAGCGCGTCGATGCCGGCCGCGTCGGCCGCCGCAATCCAGCGGTGGCGCAGCAGCGTATCGAGCGTCGCGAGGCTCGCATCCATCGTCGCGCGGCCTTCGCGCAACCAGCCGATCACCTCGGGCACGCCGGCCAGCAGGTGCTCGGCCACTTCGCCGTCCTGGTTGCGTGGCGCGAAGTCGTGCGGCAGCGGCAGGTCGTACACGAAGATCAGTTCGGATTGCGTGCCTTCCGGCAGCGAATTCAGCACCTGCACCGTGCGGCCCGCGATCGCGCGCGCCGCCAGGTCGGCCGGAATGCCGGCTTCTTCCCAGCATTCCTTCGCGAGCGTCTCGTGAACGCCCAGCCCCCAGCCGATCCCGCCCGCGACGACGTTGTCGAGCATGCCGGGGTCGGTGGCCTTGGTCGCGCTGCGGCGGCCGAGCCACATCTTCGGCGCGGCCGCGGCGGGCGGCTCGCCCGGCGTAACCGCGTATTCTACGATGCCGTTCACGTGCACCGCATAGGTCTGCGTGCCGAAGAAGCGCGACGCGGCGCGCTCGATGTACGCGAGCGGCGGATCGTCGAAGCGGTTGCGGATCGCGTAGATCTCGTCGCGCCAGCCGGGAATCGCGCCTTCGGCGGCGAGCGCGCCGATCGCGCTGGCCAGCGCCATGCTGCGCGCGTCGACCGAATCGTAGCGCGCCGACAGCACGACGCGCTCGCCGGTCAGCTCGAACACGTCGGGCCAGCGCGCGAGCTTCGCGACGTCCTGGCGGCGCACCCAGCCGACCGCCTGGCCGGCGATCTCGAAACGCAGGTGCGCGGCCGGATCGAAGCGGCGCGCGGCCGCGATGCACGGAAACGTCATCGTCATCAATCCTTCAGCGCGACGCGAATGCCGATCGCGATGAACGTCGCGCCGGCGATCCGGTCGAGCCACACGCCGGCCTTCGGGCGGCGCTTCAGCCACGTGCCGATCATGCCCGCGCCGACGCCGAACAGCGAGAAGACCGCGGCCGTCTGCAGCATGAACAGCGCGCCGAGCTCGAACATCTGCAGCGTCACGCTCTGCGCGCCGTGCGGATCGACGAACTGCGGCAGGAACACGACGAAGAACAGCGTGACCTTCGGGTTCATCAGGTTGCCGATCACGCTCTGCCGGAAGATCGTGCCGAGCGGCTGCGGCGGCCGCGCATGCGCGTTCGCGAGGCCCTGGCTGCGCAGCGCCTTGATGCCGATCCACACGAGGTACGCGGCGCCCGCGAGCTTCAGGATCTGGAACGCGACCGGCGACGAACGCAGCACGGCCGCGACGCCGAGCGCCGCGAGCGTCGTGTGGAACAGGATCCCCGCCGTGAAGCCGAGCGCGGCGACGAAGCCGGCCGCGCGACCCTGCGAGATGCCGCGGACGAGCACCTGCAGGTTGTCGGGACCCGGCGCGAACGTGATCGCGATCGACGTGGCGAGAAACAGCATGAAGTTGGGCATCGTGACCTCGCTGCGGAATGTGAACCAGGCGTGAATCAACGCAAGCCGGGGCGGCCCGCCCCGGGGGACCGGCGTTCAGTGGCCGGAGAATTCGGTAACGGTGTAGACCGGCAGTCCGGCGTTGCGCAGCAGCGCCGAGCCGCCGAGATCGGGCAGGTCGATGATCGCCGCGCCCTCGACGACCACCGCGCCGAGCCGCTGCAGCAGGTTGCGCCCCGCCATCATCGTGCCGCCGGTCGCGATCAGGTCGTCCATGATGATCACGCGGTCGCCGGGGCGGCACGCATCTTCGTGGATCTCGACCGTCGCGCTGCCGTATTCGAGGTCGTACGATTCCGAACGGGTCTTGTACGGCAGCTTGCCGACCTTGCGGATCGGCACGAAGCCGACGCTCAGCTCGTACGCGACGATCGGCGCGATGATGAAGCCGCGCGCGTCGAGGCCCGCGACGTAGTCGAGCTTCGCGTCGACATAGCGTTCGACGAACAGGTCGACGAGGATGCGCAGCGCCTTCGGGCTCTGCAGCAGCGTCGTGATGTCGCGGAACTGCACGCCCGGCTGCGGCCAGTCCGGCACCGTGCGGATCTGGCTATGGATGAAGGCGACCGGATCGAGCGGTGCGCCCGACGACGAATGCGGCATGAAACTCTCCGAAAAAAACGGTGCGCGAAGATCGGGCACCGTTT
Organism: Burkholderia sp. 9779_493; assembly: GCF_015712215.1. Classification (NCBI taxonomy): domain Bacteria; kingdom Pseudomonadati; phylum Pseudomonadota; class Betaproteobacteria; order Burkholderiales; family Burkholderiaceae; genus Burkholderia; species Burkholderia sp. 9779_493. Next base: position 53,868 of record NZ_JACCQA010000041.1, on the reverse strand, counting down.
CTGATCAATACGGGTCAGGTTGTGAGTCGTGGCTCACGCGGCCGCGGCCGGCGGGTCGCGCCGATGGCGCGACAACCGCTCCTCCGCGAGCGCGAGCGCCTCGGGCAGCCCGCGCAGCACCACGATGTCGCTCGCGCGCAGCTTGGTCTGCGGATCGGGTTCGACGCCGCGGATGCCGTGCCGGCGGATCGCCGTGACTTCCAGCCCGAGCGCGTACAGCCCGAGTTCTTCCAGCGAACGCCCGACCGCGTCCGCGCGCGCATCGACCGGCACCGATTGTAGCCGCACCTGCTCGTGATCGTCGTCGTCCGCGTCGTCGGCGCCGCGGAAATAGCCGCGCAGCAGGCTGTAACGCTCGTCGCGCATCTCCTCGACGCGCCGCACGACCTTGCGCATCGGCACGCCGACCAGCACCAGCGTATGCGACGCCAGCATCAGGCTGCCCTCGACGATCTCCGGAATCACCTCGGTCGCGCCGGCCGCGAGCAGTTTCTCCAGGTCGGCATCGTCCACGGTACGCACGATCGCGGGCAGCGTCGGTTCGAGCTCGTGCACGTGGTGCAGCACGCGCAGCGCGGACGGCGTGTTCGCGTAGGTGATCGCGACGGCCGCCGCCCGGTGGATACCGGCCGCGAGCAGCGACTCGCGGCGCGCCGCGTCGCCGAACACCACCGATTCGCCGGCGGTCGCCGCCGCGCTCACGCGATCGGGGTCGAGGTCGAGCGCGACGTACGAAATGCCTTCCTGTTCGAGCATGCGCGCGAGGTTCTGGCCCGCGCGGCCGTAGCCGCAGATGATCACGTGGCCGCGCTGCTTCAGGCTTTGCGTCGCGATCCGCGTCATCTGCAGCGACTGCTGCATCCATTCGGTCGACGACAGCCGCATCACGATGCGGTCGGCGTTCTGGATCAGGAACGGCGCGGCGAGCATCGACAGCAGCATCGACGCGAGGATCGCCTGCAGCAGCGTCGAATCGACGAGATGCCGGTCGAGGATCAGGTTCAGCAGCACGAAGCCGAATTCGCCGGCCTGCGCGAGGCCGATGCCCGTGCGCATCGCGACGCCCGGCGTCGCGCCGAACAGCCGCGCGAGCCCGGCGATCATCGTCGCCTTGAACAGGATCTGCCCGACGAAGAAGCCGAGCACGATCAGCGGATGCTCCCAGATCACGCGCGGATCGAGCAGCATCCCCGTCGTCACGAAGAACAGGCCGAGCAGCACGTCGCGGAACGGCTTGATGTCCTCCTCCACCTGATGGCGGAACGGCGTCTCGGAAATGAGCATCCCGGCGATGAACGCGCCGAGCGCGAGCGACAGCCCGAAGCGGTCGGTGATGAACGCGGCGCCGAGCGTGACGAGCAGCAGGTTCAGCACGAACAGCTCCTGCGAGCGGCGCCGCGCGACGACGTTGAGCCAGCGCGTCATGAAGCGCTGGCCGATCACGAGCAGCAGCGCGAGCGCGATCACGATCTTGACCGCCGCGAAGCCGAGCGTGAGCGCGAGATCCTTCGACGACTCGGCGCCGAACGCGGCGATCACGATCAACAGCGGCACCACCGCGAGATCCTGGAACAGCAGCACGCCGAAGATGTTGCGGCCGTGCTCGGTCTCGATCTCGAGCCGCTCGGCGAGCATCTTCGACACGATCGCCGTCGACGACATCGCGAGCGCGCCGCCGAGCGCGATACTGCCCTGCCACGTGATGTGCACCCAGCGCTCGAACAGCGCGCCGAGCACGAGCGCGAGCACGAGGGTCGCGACGACCTGCAAGAGGCCGAGTCCGAACACGAGCCGCTGCATCGCCCTCAGCTTCGCGAGCGAGAATTCGAGGCCGATCGAAAACATCAGGAACACCACGCCGAATTCCGCGAGGTGCTCGGCCCGTTCGAGATCCGCCGCGACGCCGAAGGCGTGCGGGCCGACCAGGATGCCGACGGTCAGATAGCCGAGCATCGGCGGCAGGTTCAACGAGCGGAATACGACGACGCCCACCACCGAGGCCAGCAGCAGCAGCAGGGTCATTTCGAGCGGGGAAATCACAGGCGAAGCGTCCTCGTTCGTCGGGGCCACGGCAATGCGGGCGCGGGTGGTGGCGGTGGACAGGCGACCTCGGACGAGTCCGAAGGCGCGGCGCGGCGAACAAACGCCTTTGCTATACTCCGCGCATGATAGCGAAAATCAATGATGATCGGGCGCTCGCGCTCGCCCGCGACGTGCTCGACATCGAGGCGGACGCCGTGCGCGCGTTGCGCGACCAGCTCGACGGCGGCTTCGTCCAGGCCGTGGCGCTGCTGCTCGGCTGCCGCGGCCGCGTCGTGGTCTCCGGGATCGGCAAATCGGGGCATATCGCCCGCAAGATCGCAGCCACGCTGGCCAGCACCGGTACGCCGGCCTTCTTCGTCCACCCCGCCGAGGCCAGCCACGGCGACCTCGGGATGGTCACCTCCGACGACGTCTTCATCGGCATCTCCTATTCCGGCGAGTCGGAAGAACTCGTCGCGATCCTGCCGCTCGTGAAGCGGATCGGCGCGAAGCTGATCGCGATCACGGGCCGCGCGGGGTCGAGCCTCGGCACGCTCGCCGACGTGAACCTGAACGCCGCGGTGTCGAAGGAAGCGTGCCCGCTGAACCTCGCGCCCACCGCGAGCACGACCGCGGCGCTCGCGCTCGGCGACGCGCTCGCCGTCGCCGTGCTCGACGCGCGCGGCTTCGGCTCGGAAGATTTCGCGCGCTCGCATCCGGGCGGCGCGCTCGGCCGGCGCCTGCTCACCTACGTGCGCGACGTGATGCGCTCGGGCGACGACGTCCCGTCCGTCGGGCTGAACGCGACGCTGTCGGACGCGCTGTTCCAGATCACCGCGAAGCGCCTCGGCATGACGGCCGTGGTCGACGCCGACGGCAAGGTCGCCGGCATCTTCACGGACGGCGACCTGCGCCGCGTGCTCGCCCGCGACGGCGATTTCCGCACGCTGCCGATCACCGAAGTCATGACGCGCGACCCGCGCACGATCGCGCCGGATCACCTGGCCGTCGAGGCCGTGGAACTGATGGAGCGCCACCGGATCAACCAGATGCTGGTCGTCGATGCCGACGGTGCGCTGATCGGCGCGCTGAACATGCACGACCTGTTTTCGAAGAAGGTGATCTGATGAGCGCAGCGCTGACTGCGGCCGAACGCGCGAGCCGCGTGAAGCTGATGATTTTCGACGTCGACGGCGTGCTGACCGACGGCGGCCTGCTGTTTACCGCGGCCGGCGACGCGATGAAGTCGTTCAATTCGCTCGACGGCCATGGCGTGAAGCTGCTCGGCGAAGCCGGCATCGCGACCGCGATCATCACGGGCCGCCGCTCGGACATCGTCGCGGCGCGCGCGAAGGAAATGAAGATCGCGCACCTGTTCCAGGGCGTCGAGAACAAGCTCACCGTGTTCGCCGACCTGATCGCGTCGCTCGGCCTGACGGCCGACGCCTGCGGCTACATGGGCGACGACTGGCCCGACCTGCCGGTGATGCTGCGCTGCGGCTTCGCGACGGCCCCCGCGAACGCGCACCCCGAGGTGATCGCCCGCGCGCACTGGGTCGCCGAGGCCCGCGGCGGCCACGGCGCCGTGCGCGAGGTCTGCGATGCGATCCTGCGCGCGCAGCGCCGCTACGACGCGCTGCTCGCCGCCGCCTGCGGAGCCTGACCGATGAGCACGCATTTCCGCTGGACCCAGATGCTGCCGCTCGTCGCGGTCGCCGCGCTCGCGGGCGTCACGTGGTGGCTGCTGCAGGCCACGCTGCCGCCGCCCGGCGAGGGCGCCGTGCAGCCGAAGCGCCATACGCCCGACTATTTCGCCGACAACTTCTCGGTCACCGAGCTCGACCAGACCGGCACGACCCAGTACCGGCTGACGGCCGCGAAGCTGGTCCATTACGAAGACACCGAAGGCAGCGACCTGACCGATCCGGCCATGCGCGCGTTCCAGCCCGGCAAGCCGGTCGTGACGACCACCGCGAAGCGCGGCACCGTCAACGGCGACGTGTCGATCGTCGATTTGTACGACGATGCGCGCATCCTGCGCGCGGCCGGCGGCGGCGATCCGCAGATGCAGGCCGATTCCCAGCATTTCCGGATCTTCGTCAATGACGATGTGATCCAGACCGAAAAGCCGGTTAAACTTCAGCGCGGCCTGTCGCTCGTCAACGCGACCGACGGCATGAAGTACAACAACGTCACCCGGGTCATCGAGCTCTACGGCAACGTGCGCGGCACGATCGCCGCGGCGGACACGTCCGGCGGCTCGAAAGGTCAACCCAGGTGACGCATCCCTCACGTGACTGCATGAACGAACCGTTCCCTCGACAGATTTCCGGCGGCGCTGCGCGCGCCGTCCGCGCCGCGCTCGCCGCGACGCTCGTGGCGCTCCCGCTCGTCGGGCTGGCGCCGCTCGCCCATGCCGAGAAGGCCGACCAGAACAAGCCGATCAACGTCGAGGCCGACAACCTGACCTATGACGATCTGAAGCAGGTCACGGTCGCGACCGGCAACGTCGTGATCACGAAGGGCACGATCATCATCAAGGGCGATCGCGTCGAAGTGCGCCAGGACCCGGAAGGCTATCAGTACGCGACGTCGTTCGGCAGCGGCAAGAAGCACGCGACGTTCCGCCAGAAGCGCGAAGGCCTCGACGAATACATCGACGGCGACGCCGAGCGCATCGACTACGACGGCAAGCAGGATCTCACCACGCTGACCACCGCCGCGACCGTGCGCCGCCTGCAGGGCACGTCGACGGTCGCCGATACCGTGCACGGCAGCGTGATCACGTACGACGGCCAGCGCGACTTCTACACCGCGAAGGGCGGCAAGGACGTCGCGGCGCCGGGCAACCCGAACGGCCGCGTGCGCGCGATGCTGTCGCCGAAGAACGGCGGCCCCGCGCCGCTGAACGGGGCGCCGGCCAAGCTGTCGCCGTCGACCACGATCCAGGGAGCGCCGGGCCAATGAATGCGCTTCCGAACCGCCAGCCGGCCGGCACGACGAGCTCGCTCGTCGTGCGCAACCTGAAGAAGCGCTACGGCTCGCGCACGGTCGTCAAGGACGTGTCGCTCGACGTGAAGAGCGGCGAAGTCGTCGGCCTGCTCGGCCCGAACGGCGCCGGCAAGACCACGTCGTTCTACATGATCGTCGGCCTCGTGCCGACGGACGCGGGCGAAATCACGCTGAACGGCAGCTCGATCAGCCTGCTGCCGATCCACAAGCGCGCGTCGCTCGGCCTGTCGTACCTGCCGCAGGAAGCGTCGGTGTTCCGCAAGCTGACCGTCGAGGAAAACATCCGCGCGGTGCTCGAGCTGCAGCACGACGAGGACGGCAAGCGGCTGTCGAAGGACGCGATCTCGTCGCGTACCGAAGCGCTGCTCGACGAGCTGCAGATCGGCCACCTGCGCGAGAACCCCGCGCTGTCGCTGTCGGGCGGCGAACGGCGCCGCGTCGAGATCGCGCGCGCGCTCGCGACCAACCCGAGCTTCATCCTGCTCGACGAACCGTTCGCCGGCGTCGATCCGATCGCGGTGCTCGAGATCCAGAAGATCGTCAAGTTCCTGAAACAGCGCAACATCGGCGTGCTGATCACGGACCACAACGTCCGCGAAACGCTCGGCATCTGCGACCACGCGTACATCATCAGCGACGGTTCGGTGCTGGCCGCCGGCGCGCCGAGCGAAATCATCGAAAACGAAAGCGTGCGCCGCGTGTACCTCGGCGAACACTTCCGCATGTAACGTCCTCCTCGTGGCTGGCTGCACCCCGCCCGGCATCGCCGCGCGGGGCTGCGCCCCGCTTTGCATCCACGCCCGCGGGCATGCCCGCGGCCGGGCGGCGCGCCGCGCGTAATCGCGGATGGCTCAATGCGCCTGGGTCGTGGCAAACTGCCGGTATGACTCCCTCCTTGCCATGAAAGCCAGCCTTCAACTCCGCCTGTCGCAACATCTTGCGCTGACGCCTCAGCTGCAGCAGTCGATCCGGCTCCTGCAGTTGTCGACGCTCGAACTGCAGCAGGAAGTCGCGATGGCCGTCGCGCAGAACCCGCTGCTCGAGAACGACGACGAATGGATCGCGAGCCCGCTGCGCGTCGCGGCGGACGGATCGCTGATCGCGCAGACGCCGCCCGCACAGAACACCGAGCCCGCCGCGACCAACGGCAGCAGCCCGTCCAGCGATCGCGCGGAGCGCGACGAACCGGCCGGCGCCGACGAATACGACGGCTACGGGTCCGGCGACGGCAACGACGGCCCGCAGTGGAACCTCGACGAATACGGCCGCTCGAGCGGCGCGTCCGACGACGACGACCTGCCGCCGCTGCAGGTGCAGGAAGCCGCGACGTCGCTGCGCGACCACCTCGCCGCGCAGTTGCGCGTCACGCAGGCCGGCCCGCGCGATCGCGCGCTCGTGATGTTCCTGATCGAATCGCTCGACGACGACGGCTACCTGACCGCCACGCTCGACGAAGTGCTCGCCGACCTGCCGCCCGAACTGGAAATCGACTGCGACGAACTGAACGCGGCGCTCGCGCTGCTGCACAGCTTCGACCCGGCCGGCGTCGGCGCGCGCTCGGCGTCCGAATGCCTGAAGCTGCAGCTGCTGCGTCTCGATCCGTCCCCGACGCGCACGCTCGCGCTCGAGATCGTGTCGCAGCACCTCGAACTGCTCGCCGCACGCGACTTCACACGGTTGCGCAAGCACCTGAAGGCGAGCGACGACGCGCTGCGCGACGCGCACGCACTGATCCGCTCGCTGGAGCCGTTCCCCGGCGCCGCATACGGCAAGGCCGAGGCCGACTACGTCGTGCCCGACATCATCGTGAAGAAGGCCGGCCAGGGCTGGCTCGCGGAGCTCAATCCGGAAGTCGTGCCGCGCCTGCGGATCAACAACCTGTACGCGAACATCCTGCGCAACAGCCGCGGCGATCCGTCGGCCGGATCGCTGAAACAGCAGCTCCAGGAAGCGCGCTGGCTGATCAAGAATATCCAGCAGCGATTCGACACGATCCTGCGTGTCGCGCAGGCTATTGTCGAGCGTCAGAAGAATTTCTTTGCGCACGGTGAAATTGCCATGCGCCCCTTGGTTTTGCGGGAAATAGCTGATACGCTGGGCCTACACGAGTCGACTGTCAGCCGTGTGACAACCGGGAAGTACATGCTGACCCCGTTCGGGACGCTTGAATTTAAGTACTTCTTCGGATCTCACGTCTCGACCGACACCGGTGGCGCCGCCTCGTCGACCGCCATCCGAGCCCTCATCAAGCAACTGATAGGAGCTGAAGACCCAAAATCGCCACTTTCGGACAGCCGCATTGCCGAGCTGCTGGCAGAACAGGGTTTCGTGGTCGCGCGCCGCACGGTTGCGAAATATCGCGAAGCCCTCAAGATCCCGGCAGTGAATCTGCGCAAGTCTCTTTAAGCCTGCTGCCTGCCCGGCGGCAGGCGTGTCCCGGCCACCGCGCACACGGGGAACAGGCCGGACGATCTGTCCGCGATACGCCGCTTCGTGCGGCACGGGCAAGTCGACCGGAGCGCCGCCTCGATGCGGCCGGGTGGCCACTCGCTTGGAGAAGCACTATGAACCTGAAGATCAGTGGACATCATCTCGAAGTCACGCCTGCGATTCGCGAATACGTGATCACCAAGCTGGACCGGGTGCTACGGCATAGCGATCAGGTGATCGATGGCACTGTGATCCTCTCGGTCGACAACCACAAGGAAAAGGACAAGCAGCAGCGCGCGGAAATCAACCTGCACCTGAAGGGCAAGGACATCTTCGTCGAAAGCGCGAACGGCAACCTGTATGCCGCGATCGATCTGCTGATCGACAAGCTGGATCGCCAGGTCGTCAAGCACATGGAGCGCCTGCAAACGCACGCGCACGACCCGATCAAGCTTCAGCCGTCGATCGACCAGATCGAGCTGCCGCCGCAATAACCGTCACCGCAACACGCACGCCGCCCGGTTCGCCGGGCGTTTTTTTTGTGACTCCGCGCGAAGGTGCAACCGGTCCGTCCGTGCTGCGCCACGCACGCGGCTGTGCTCTATAATGTTCCGGTTATCGCCGGGGGGCGTTGGATGCGGTAGCTGCGCTGCAGGTTGCCGATGCCACATGCCTTGATATCGCCGAACATGGAAAATCAGTCCGCCGCCGCAAGGAGACCCCAGGCCGCCCAATCGCCTGCCAACATGAATCGCCTAGCCAAAATCCTGCCCATAGAGAACGTCGTCATCGACCTCTCCGTCACCAGCAAGAAACGCGTCTTCGAACAAGCCGGGCTGATGTTCGAGAATCAGAACGGCATCGCCCGCAGCACCGTCACGGACAACCTGTTCGCGCGCGAGCGCCTCGGTTCGACCGGGCTCGGCGAAGGTGTCGCGATTCCGCACGGCCGCATCAAGGGCCTCAAGCACCCGCTCGCCGCGTTCGTCCGCCTCGCCGATGCGATCCCGTTCGAAGCGCCCGACGGCCAGCCGGTCGGCCTCCTGATCTTCCTGCTCGTTCCCGAGCAAGCCACCCAGCAGCACCTCGAGATCCTGTCGGAAATCGCGCAACTGCTGTCCGATCGCGACGCCCGCGAGCGTCTGCACAACGAAACGGATATCGCCGAGTTGCATCGCCTGCTCACTCAGTGGCAACCTTGAGTTGTTCCGGGCGGAATATTTCCCCGTACGAGGCGGCCTACGCCGCCGTCCAGGGCCGCCCGGCGCCGGCCCGGCATGGCGACGTCCGTCGCCGCGCGCCCGCACCGGCCCATTGGAGTGACGAGAGTCATGGATACGTCCAGCATCAACGCCCAGAGCATCTTCGACGACAACGCAGCCACGCTGAAACTGAGCTGGCTGACGGGGCATGAAGGCTGGGAACGCGGCTTTTCGGCCGACACGGTCGGCAACGCCACGTCGAGCGCCGACCTCGTCGGCCACCTGAACCTGATCCACCCGAACCGGATCCAGGTGCTCGGCGAAGCCGAAATCGACTACTACCAGCGCCAGACCGACGAAGACCGCTCGCGCCACATGGCCGAGCTGATCGCGCTCGAACCGCCGTTCCTCGTCGTCGCCGGCGGCGCCGCGGCGCCGCCCGAACTGGTGCTGCGCTGCACGCGCTCGTCCACTCCGCTGTTCACGACGCCGATGTCGGCCGCCGCGGTGATCGACAGCCTGCGGCTCTACATGTCGCGCATCCTCGCGCCGCGCGCGACGCTGCACGGCGTGTTCCTCGACATCCTCGGGATGGGCGTGCTGCTGACCGGCGATTCGGGCCTCGGCAAGAGCGAGCTCGGCCTCGAGCTGATCAGCCGCGGCCACGGCCTCGTCGCCGACGACGCGGTCGATTTCGTCCGTCTTGGCCCCGATTTCGTCGAAGGGCGCTGCCCGCCGTTGCTGCAGAACCTGCTCGAAGTGCGCGGCCTCGGCCTGCTCGACATCAAGACGATCTTCGGCGAAACCGCCGTGCGGCGGAAAATGAAGCTGAAGCTGATCGTTCAGCTCGTGCGGCGCCCCGACGGCGAATTCCAGCGCCTGCCGCTCGAAAGCCAGACCGTCGACGTGCTCGGCTTGCCGATCAGCAAGGTCACGATCCAGGTCGCGGCCGGCCGCAACCTCGCGGTGCTCGTCGAGGCGGCCGTCCGGAACACGATCCTGCAGTTGCGCGGAATCGACACGTTGCGCGATTTCATGGATCGGCAACGACTCGCGATGCAAGATCCCGACAGTCAGTTCCCCGGCAAACTCGTGTAACCCGCACGCGCCGGCCGCGCAACGCCGACGCGTCGAGCCGGTGCTATGATGAAATGTCAGGATTCTCCGTTCCCATGCGCATCGTCCTCATCACCGGCATCTCCGGCTCAGGCAAGTCCGTCGCGCTGAACGCGCTCGAAGACGCAGGCTATTACTGCGTCGACAACCTGCCGCCGCACGTGCTCCCCGAACTCGCCCGCTACCTTGCCCAGGACGGCCAGCGCCGGCTCGCGGTCGCGATCGACGCGCGCTCGAGCGCGTCGCTCGACGAGATGCCCGGCCTGATCCGCGAGCTGTCCCGCGAACACGACGTGCGCGTGCTGTTCCTCAACGCGAGCACCCAGGCGCTGATCCAGCGCTTCTCCGAAACGCGCCGCCGCCATCCGCTGTCCGGCTCGCTGTCGCACGATGCGGATGTCGGCCTGCTGTCGTCGCTCGAGGAAGCGATCGAGCGCGAGCGCGAACTCGTCGCGCCGCTCGCCGAATTCGGCCACCAGATCGATACCAGCACGCTGCGCGCGAACGCGCTGCGCACCTGGGTCAAGCGCTTCATCGAGCAGAAGAACAACGATCTGATGGTGATGTTCGAATCGTTCGGCTTCAAGCGCGGCGTGCCGCTCGACGCCGACCTGATGTTCGACGTGCGCGCGCTGCCGAATCCGTACTACGACCACCAGTTGCGCCCGCTCACCGGGCTCGACCAGCCGGTCATCGCCTTTCTCGACGCACTGCCGATCGTCCATCAGATGATCGACGACATCCATGCGTTCCTGATGAAATGGCTGCCGCACTTCCGCGATGACAACCGCAGCTACCTGACCGTCGCCATCGGCTGCACGGGCGGCCAGCATCGCTCGGTGTTCATCGCGGAAACGCTCGCCGCGCGCCTGGCGCGCGAGGCGAACGTGATCGTGCGGCATCGTGACGCGCCAGTGGATGTCGACGCGTCGTCGCGGCTCGTCTCCGAGGTCGACCGACCCTAGCGACACCCGCCCAACGCCCGCGCGCCATGTCCTCCCTATCGACCACCCTGATCGACCTGCCGTTGTTTCCGCTGCACACGGTGCTGTTTCCCGGAGGCCTGCTCCCGCTCAAGGTGTTCGAGGCGCGCTATCTCGACATGTCCCGCGCGTGCCTGCGCGACGACGCCCCGTTCGGCGTGTGCCTGCTCAAGAGCGGACCCGAAGTCGCGCAGGACGGCGCGGTGTCGGTGCCCGAAACCATCGGCTGCATGGCGCGCATCACCGAGTGCGACACCGGCGAATTCGGGATGCTGTATCTGCAGGCGATCGGCACGCAGCGTTTCGAGCTGCTGTCGTATCGCGTCGAAGGCAACGGGCTGCTGGTCGGCATCGCGGAGCCGCTGCCCGACGACATCCCGCTCGAAGGCGAACAGGCGCTCGCACAGTTCGGTTCGTGCGCCGAGGTGCTCGAGCGCATCATCGACGCGTTGAAGAAATCCGATCCGGAAAAAATGCCGTTCGGCGAACCATTCCGCCTCGACGATCCGAGCTGGGTATCGAACCGCCTCGCGGAATTGCTGCCGCTCGACCTGCGCGCGCGACAGAAGCTGATGGAGTTTCCGGACGTCGGTGCGCGCATCGACGCCGTGCACCACGTGCTCGACCGGCACGGCTGGCTGTAAGGCCGGCTTGACTATCGCGGCTGATTCGTCGCGCATCGCACGTCCGAAAGCCTTTCCCACGCGCAGTGGGCCGCCGCCCTGTCGAACGCCGCCCGCGCCGCGCCTTTCCCCGGTTCGTTACAGCAGCGGCCCGCTCAGCGCATCGAGCAGCTTGCGCACGGGCGCCGGCACGCCGTACGCGTCGAGCCGGCTCAGCGGCACCCAGGCGGTGTCCGCGTCCCGCGCCTGCGACGGCAGGCCGCCGCCGTCCGCCAGATCACTCAGCCGCGGCTCGATCTCGAGCCGGAAATGCGTGAACGTATGCGTGAGCGGCGCGAGCGGCACCGTGCGGCCGCCACCGAAACCGCGCGCGAGATCCGCGAGCGCGGCATCGCCGTCCGCTTGCGGCAGGCTCCATAGTCCGCCCCAGATGCCGGTCGGCGGCCGGCGCTCGAGCAGCACGGCGTCGCCATCGCGCAGCACGAGCATCCAGGTCTTGCGCGTCGGCACGGCCTTCTTCGGCCGTGCGGCCGGCAGTTCGCGCTGGCGGCCGGTCGATTGCGCGACGCAGTCGCCCGCGAACGGACAGCGCGCGCAATCGGGCTTGCCGCGCACGCACAGCGTCGCGCCCAGATCCATCAGCCCCTGCGTATACGCGCTCACGTCGGCCGCGTTCGCGGCATCGGGCAGCAGCGATTCGGCGAGCGCCCACATGTCGTTCTCGACACGCTTCTCGCCCGGAAAGCCCTCGACGCCGAATACCCGCGCAAGCACGCGCTTCACGTTGCCGTCGAGGATCGTCGCGCGCGCACCGTACGCAAACGACGCGATCGCGGCGGCCGTCGAACGGCCGATGCCCGGCAGTTCGGCCAGCGCGTCGGGCGTCGCCGGAAACACACCGCCGTGCTCGGCGACGACGACCTGCGCGCAGCGGTGCAGGTTGCGCGCGCGCGAGTAGTAGCCGAGGCCCGCCCACAACGCCATCACGTCGTCGCTCGGCGCGGCCGCGAGCGCGGCGACGTCCGGGAAGTGGTCGAGAAAGCGCGTGTAATACGGAATGACGGTCGATACCTGCGTCTGCTGCAGCATGATTTCCGACAGCCAGATCCGGTACGGATCGCGGGTGTTCTGCCACGGCAGGTCATGGCGGCCGTGCGCGCGCTGCCACGCGACGAGACGCGTGGCGAACGTGCGGTGCAGCGGCGTGGCGGGGAACGGAGCGGGGGCGATGCGGGGCGGCTTCAAGTTATCGAATTGTGGAAAAGGGTTTCAACGCTGGCACGTCGGGCAGTAATAGGTCGACCGCTGGCCCTGCACGATCTGGCGAATCGGCGTGCCGCATACGCGGCACGGCTGGCCGGCGCGATCGTAGACGAAACAGTCGAGCTGGAAGTAGCCGCTTTCGCCGTTGCTGCCGACGAAATCGCGCAACGTGCTGCCGCCGCGCTCGATCGCGTCCGCGAGCGTCGCGCGCACCGCGTCGGCCAGCCGCTCGTAGCGCGGCAGCGAAACCTTGCCGGCGGCCGTCGTCGGCCGGATGCCGGCGCGAAACAGGCTCTCCGACGCGTAGATGTTGCCGACGCCGACGACCATGTCGCCCGCGAGCAGCGCCTGCTTGACCGACACCGTGCGGCCACGCGTGCGCGCATGCAGCAGCGCGCCGGTGAACGCCGGCGAAAACGGCTCGACGCCGAGGCTCGCGAGGAGCGGATGCGCATGCACGTCGCCGGCTTCGCGCGGGTGCCACAGCACGGCGCCGAAGCGGCGCGGATCGCGGAACCGCAGCACGAATTCGTCGAAGATCCAGTCGATGTGGTCGTGCTTCGCGGCGACCGGCACGCCGGCCGCGGGCAGCACGCGCAGCGTGCCCGTCATCCCGAGGTGGACGATGAACCAGCCCGCATCGACCTCGAACAGCAGATATTTGCCGCGGCGCTCGACGGCGAGCACCTCGCGCGCGCGCAACTGCTCGGCGAGCCCCGCCGGCACGGGCCAGCGCAGCATCGCGGTACGGACGTCGACACGCTCGACGCGGCGGCCCGCGACAAAGGGCTCGATGCCCCGGCGCGTGACTTCGACTTCTGGCAACTCTGGCATGTTTTGCGGGTCTGAGGCTACGGTCTGCTTACAGAAAGAATGCGCATGCGGCGCCACGAGAACGGCCGTTCTCGCGGCGACCCCGAATTAAACACGGGAATGCCCGAAATCGCCCGGCCTGGCAGCACGCGAGGCGGGCGATTTCGGGCATTCGCATGTGGGTTCCACAGGTAAACGGACCCTATCACGATCGTGCGTGTATTGTAGCGAGCGCGTTACAATCGGTTGAAACATCGAACGGATTTCCATGACCCTGCCCTCGAAGCTGCTTCAGAAGCGCCCCGCCGCCGTGCGCGGCGCGCGCGCCTTCCCGGTCCGCCGTGCACTCGGTGCCGCGCTGTTTGCCGCCTGGACCCTCACCGCCTTTCCGGCCCACGCGCAGGATCCGGCCTCGGACGACGCGGAGCCGCAGGGTGCGTTCGAGCATGTGATGCCGGACGAGCAGAAAAATCTCCCCGCTGTGCCGCTGACGAGCCAGATCGTCTATCAGGTGCTCGCCGCCGAGGTCGCGCTTCAGCGCAACCAGCCGGCGCCGGCCTACCAGACCTACCTCGCGCTGGCCCGCGACACGCGCGACCCGCGCATGGCGCAGCGCGCGACCGAAATCGCGCTCGGCGCGCAGAGCCCGGCCGACGCGCTGTCCGCCGCGAATCTGTGGCGCCAGTACGCACCGGATTCGAACCGGGCGTCGCAAGTCGATGCCGCGCTGCTGGTGCTCGCCGGCAAGCCGGCCGATGCGCAGCCGATGCTCGCGCGCGAGCTGGCCCGCGCGACCGGCGACACGCGCGGGCCGGCGATCCTCGCGCTGCAGGCGCTGCTGGTACGCGGCCCCGACCGCGTCGGCGGCCTCGTGGTGCTGAAGGACATGCTGAAGAACGACATGAATCGCCCCGAGGCACAGCTCGCGATCGCGCGGCAGCAGCTCGCGGTCGACGACAAGGACGGCGCCGCGCAGTCGCTGAAGCAGGCGCTGCAGATCCGCCCCGACTACCTGCCGGCGGCGCTGATGCTGTCGCAGATGGGGCCGGCGGAACGCGCGGCGGGCATCGCGTCGTTCGAGAAATATGTTCAGCAGAATCCGAAGTCCCGCGACGCGCGGCTCGCACTGTCGCAGCTCTATCTCGCCGACGACCGCCTCGATGACGCGCAGAAGCAGTTCGAGACGATGCGCAAGCTCGACTCGAAGGATCCGACGCCGCTGATGGCGCTCGCGCTGATCAAGATCCAGCAGAAGAAACTCGACGAGGCGACCGGCTACCTGAAGCAGTACGTGCAGCTCGGCGACAAGCAGCCGAACCTCGACGTCGGCCAGGGCTACATCTACCTCGCGCAGATCGCGATCGACCAGAACAACGACGCGCAGGCGTCGCAATGGCTCGACAAGGTCGACCAGACGAGCCAGCACTACCTGCCCGCGCAGATCACGCGCGCGCAGCTGCTGCAGAAACAGGGCAAGACCGACGAGGCGCGCAAGGTGCTCGACAACCTGCCGATCACGGATCCGCGCGACGCGGCCGTGGTGGCGCGCACCGATGCGTCGATCCTGTTCACCGCGAAGCGCTATCCGGAAGCGGAGGCGCGGCTCGGGCAGGCCGTCCAGGACTTCCCGGACGATCCCGACCTGCGCTACGACTACGCGATGGCGGCCGAAAAGACCGGCCACTACGCGACGATGGAAAAGCAGTTGCGCGAACTGATCCGCACGCAGCCCGACAACCCGCAGGCCTACAACGCGCTCGGCTATTCGCTCGCCGATCGCAACCAGCGCCTGCCCGAGGCCAGCAAGCTGATCGACAAGGCGATGGCGCTCGCGCCGAACGACGCGTACATCATGGACAGCCTCGGCTGGGTGAAGTACCGGATGGGCGACACGGCCGGCGCGACGAAAGTGCTGCAACGCGCGTACGAATTGCAGCCGAACGCCGAAATCGGCGCGCATCTCGGCGAAGTGCTGTGGAAGAGCGGCGCGCAGGACGACGCGCGCAACGCGTGGCGCGCCGCGCAGAAGCTCGAGCCCGACAACGAAACGCTCGTGCAGACGCTGAAACGCCTGCAGATCAACGGCCTCTGATGCGGATGTTCCCGATGTTTTCCCTGTCCTTCCGCACGCAGCGCACGCTGGCCGCGGCCGGCGCGGCGCTCGCGCTCGCCGGCTGCGCGAGCACGCCGCCGCCGGCCGGCACGTCGACGGGCGCCGCACTGCAGACGGCCGCGACGCATGCGTACCATGGCCGCTTCGCGGTGCGGTACGACGATCGGCTCGGCAACCCGCAGAACGTGTACGGCAACTTCGACTGGCAGGAGCACGGCGACGACGTGTCGCTCGAGCTGCGCAGCCCGCTCGGCCAGACGCTCGCGGTCGTGAAATCGACGCCGCGCGCGGCGTCGCTCGAATTGCCGAACCGTCCGACCCAATATGCGCCCGACGTCGGCGACCTGATGCAGAAAACGCTCGGCTTCGAGCTGCCGCTCGCGGGCCTGCGCTACTGGCTGCTGCCGACCGTTGCCCCCGCGACGCCGGCGGAAACCGTGCGCGACCCGGCCGACGGCACGCGCGTCAAGCAGATCCGTCAGGACGGCTGGACGATCGACTACCTTGCCTACGCGGATGCCCCGGCCACGGGCGTCAAACGCGTCAACCTCGTGCGCGCGACGCCGCCGCTCGACATCAAGCTCGTGCTCGATCAGTGAGCACGCGCGCCTAGCCCCGATACCCGCATGACCGATTCGACCCGCTCGCTGCGCAACTGCCTGGCGCCCGCGAAACTCAACCTGTTCCTGCACATCACCGGCCGTCGTCCGAACGGCTATCACGATCTGCAGAGCGTATTCCAGCTGCTGAACTGGGGCGACACGCTGCACTTCGCGCTGCGCGACGACGGCCGCGTCGCACGCGTCACCGACGTGCCCGGCGTGCCCGAGGAAAGCGACCTCGTCGTGCGCGCGGCCAACCTGCTGAAAACGCATACGGGCACCGCGCACGGCGTCGACATCGAGATCGACAAGATCCTGCCGATGGGCGCCGGCCTCGGCGGCGGCAGCTCCGACGCGGCGACGACGCTGCTCGCGCTGAACCGCCTGTGGCAACTCGATTTGCCGCGCGCCGAACTTCAATCGCTCGCGGTCAAACTCGGCGCCGACGTGCCGTTTTTTATTTTTGGAAAAAATGCGTTCGCAGAGGGTATCGGAGAAGAATTAGCTGAGGTACAATTGCCGACTCGCTGGTTCTTGGTTGTGACGCCACGCGTTCATGTCCCGACCGCTGAAATATTTTCAGATGAGTTGTTGACAAGAGATACGAAGCCCGTCACAATTGCTGACTTTCTTGCACAGCAAACCAGCGATGCGGGATGGCCAGATAGCTTCGGCCGGAACGATATGCAGGAAGTTGTAACAAGGAAGTACGCGGAAGTTGCGCAGGTGGTCAAATGGTTGTATGATGTGACCCCCGCGAGGATGACCGGCTCCGGAGCAAGCGTGTTTGCAGCGTTTCACAGCAAGCACGAGGCAGAAGCGGCGAAAGCCAAACTGCCCGCCAGTTGGAATGGCGCAGTTGCCGAGAGTCTGAACGAGCATCCGCTCTTCACTTTCGCGTCATGAAGTTTTACTTTGCCGAACGGCCTACACGAGTTCGGTGAAGTTATCAGTTAAGTGTAGGGGAGTCGCCAAGTTGGTCAAGGCACCGGATTTTGATTCCGGCATGCGAGGGTTCGAGTCCTTCCTCCCCTGCCAAAAATTTTCCCGCATTTCCCGCCCAAGCCTGAAGCAGGTGCACGATGAGCAGCCACAGCCATGATGGCCTGATGGTCTTTACTGGCAACGCGAATCCCGCGCTCGCCCAGGAAGTCGTCAATATCCTTGGTATCCCCCTCGGCAAAGCAATGGTCAGCCGTTTCTCCGACGGCGAGATCCAGGTCGAGATCCAGGAAAACGTGCGCGGCAAGGACGTCTTCGTCCTGCAATCCACGTGCGCACCGACGAACGACAACCTGATGGAACTGATGATCATGGTCGATGCGCTCAAGCGCGCATCCGCTGGCCGGATCACTGCTGCCATCCCCTACTTCGGCTATGCCCGTCAGGATCGCCGCCCGCGTTCGGCGCGCGTCGCGATCTCAGCGAAGGTCATCGCGAACATGCTGGAAATCGCCGGCGTCGAGCGGATCATCACGATGGATCTGCACGCCGACCAGATTCAAGGCTTCTTCGACATCCCGGTCGACAACATCTACGCCACGCCGATCCTGCTGGGCGACCTGCGCAAGCAGAACTACTCGGATCTGCTCGTCGTGTCGCCGGACGTCGGCGGCGTCGTGCGTGCCCGTGCACTCGCGAAGCAGCTCAACTGCGATCTCGCGATCATCGACAAGCGTCGTCCGAAGGCGAACGTCGCCGAAGTGATGAACATCATCGGTGAAGTCGAAGGCCGCACCTGCGTGATCATGGACGACATGGTCGATACGGCCGGCACGCTGTGCAAGGCCGCGCAAGTGCTGAAGGACCGCGGTGCGAAGCAGGTGTTCGCGTACGCGACGCATCCGGTGCTGTCCGGCGGCGCCGCCGATCGCATCGCCGCGTCGGCACTCGACGAGCTGGTCGTCACCGATACGATTCCGCTGTCGGCCGAATCGCTGGCCTGCTCGAAGATCCGCTCGCTGACGAGCGCGAGCCTGCTGGCCGAAACGTTCTCGCGGATTCGCCGCGGCGATTCGGTGATGTCGCTGTTCGCGGAATCCTGATCGCGAATCGACTGAACAAAGCATGCGCAGAAAGCGAAGCGGCGACGCTTCGCTTTTTGCACAATCGGACGGGATAGACGAAACCCCGGCCGTTTCATCGGGGGCCGCCAGTTGATGGCCCCGTTTTACTGCCTGGTCGCGGGCAGCCATTGGAGAATCACATGAAAGTCGTCGCTTTCGAGCGCCAACAGCAAGGTACGGGTGCGAGCCGCCGCCTGCGCAACGCCGGTAAGACCACGGGTATCGTTTACGGTGGCGAAGCAGCCCCGCAAAAGATCGAACTCGATCACAACGCCCTGTGGCACGCCCTGAAGAAGGAAGCTTTCCACTCGTCGATCCTCGACCTCGAAGTGGCCGGCCAGTCGCAACAGGTTCTGCTGCGCGACGTGCAATACCACCCGTTCAAGCAACTGGTGCTGCACGTGGACTTCCAGCGCGTCGACGCGAAGAAGAAGCTGCACACGAAGGTGCCGCTGCACTTCCTGAACGCTGAAGTCAGCCCGGCCGTAAAGCTGTCGAGCGCGATCGTTTCGCACGTCGCGACGGAAATCGAAGTCGAGTGCCTGCCGGCTGCCCTGCCGGAGTTCCTCGAAGTCGACCTGTCGAAGATCGAAGCCGGTCAGTCGCTGCACGCGAAGGACATCGCACTGCCGAAGGGCGTGACGCTGGTCGCGCACGTCGACGCGGAAAACCCGGTTGTCGCCTCGGCGACGGTCCCGGCTGGCGCCGTGTCGGACGCAGCAGAAGGCGAAACGCCGGCTGCCTAAGCGGCTGCGTACGCGCCCCCTCGATCCGTTTCACGAAACGGTCGACGCAACCCGCCGCGGCTTGCCCGGCGGGTTTTTCTTTTTCTGCGCCCAGGCGGCCGTTGCCGCCTTCGAAACGTCATGATCAAACTGATCGTCGGCCTCGGCAATCCCGGGGCGGAATACACCGCGACGCGCCACAACGCCGGCTTCTGGCTGATCGACCAGCTCGCCCGCGAAGCCGGCACGACGCTGCGCGACGAACGCCGCTTCCACGGCTTCTATGCGAAAGCGCGCCTGCATGGCGAGGAAGTCCATCTGCTCGAGCCGCAGACCTACATGAACCGCTCCGGCCAGTCGGTCGTCGCGCTCGCGCAATTCTTCAAGATCCTGCCCGACCAGATCCTCGTCGCGCACGACGAGCTCGACCTGCCGCCCGGCACCGTGAAGCTGAAGCTCGGTGGCGGCAGCGGCGGCCACAACGGCCTCAAGGACATCACCGCGCACCTGTCGTCGCAGCAATACTGGCGGCTGCGGATCGGCATCGGCCATCCGCGCGACCTGATTCCGGAAAGCGCGCGCGCCGGCGCGAAGCCCGACGTCGCGAACTTCGTGCTGAAGCCGCCGCGCCGCGAGGAGCAGGACGTGATCGACGCATCGATCGAACGCGCGCTCGCCGTGATGCCGATGGTCGTCAAGGGCGAACTCGACCGCGCGACGATGCAGCTGCATCGCAACTGACGCCCGTCGCACCCGCCTGGTGCATCGGCCGTCCGGCGCAACCGGGCGGCCTCGTCCGCCCCACCGCGACGCGCACATGCGGTAATCTCGACGTTTTGCCCGACAGGAGCCAAGCGGTGAGCCGTTACTGGAGCGACGTCGTTCAGCAACTCGTGCCTTACGTGCCGGGCGAACAGCCCGCGCTTGCGCACCCCGTCAAGCTGAACACCAACGAGAATCCCTATCCGCCGTCGCCGCGCGTCGTCGCGGCGATCGCCCGCGAACTCGGCGACACCGGCGACACGCTGCGCCGCTATCCGGACCCGGTCGCGCGCGCGCTGCGCGAGACGGTCGCGGCCCATCACCGCATCAAGCCCGAACAGGTGTTCGTCGGCAACGGCTCCGACGAGGTGCTCGCGCACACGTTCCAGGCGCTGCTCAAGCACGACCGGCCGCTGCGCTTCCCCGACATCACGTACAGCTTCTATCCGACCTACGCGCGCCTGTACGGCGTCGAGACCACGGTCGTGCCGCTCGCGGACGATTTCTCGATCCGTGTCGACGACTATCTCGACGACGCCGGCGGCGTGCTGTTTCCGAACCCGAATGCACCGACCGGGCGCGCGCTGCCGCTCGCGGACGTCGAGCGGATCGCGGCCGCGAATCCGTCGTCGGTCGTCGTGATCGACGAAGCGTACGTCGATTTCGGCGCGCAGTCGGCCATTACGCTGATCGATCGCCATCCGAATCTGCTCGTCGTGCATACGACGTCGAAGGCGCGCTCGCTCGCGGGCATGCGCGTCGGCTTCGCGTTCGGCGATGCGGCGCTGATCGACGCGTTGAACCGCGTGAAGGACAGCTTCAACTCGTATCCGCTCGACCGGCTCGCGCAGGTCGCCGCGCAGGCCGCGTACGAAGACACCGACTATTTCAACGCCACCTGCCGGCGCGTGATCGACAGCCGGGCGCGGCTCACGCAGGCGCTCGACGCACTCGGCTTCGAGATCGTGCCGTCGGCCGCGAATTTCGTGTTCGCGCGCCATCCCGCGCACGATGCGGGCGCGATCGCGGCGAAGCTGAAGGAACGGGAAATTTTCGTGCGGCACTTCCGGCTGCCGCGGATCGACCAGCATCTGCGCATCACCGTCGGCACCGATGCCGAATGCGACGCGCTCGTCGCGGCGTTGCGCGAGCTGCTGGCCTGATACGGAAGAACCGGCGCCGAATGGCGCCGGGCTGAAAGCGCGACGCGCGCGCCACACAAAGCGCGCGTCAGCGCCGGATCACGACGCGTCGCCGCCCTTCACGGCGATCAGCGCGTGGTACTTCTCCATCAATTGCGCATGCGATTCGTCATGCTGCGGATCGCGCGGAATGCATTCGACCGGACACACCTGCTGGCACTGCGGTTCGTCGAAATGGCCGACGCACTCGGTGCACTTGTTCGGGTCGATCACGTAGATGTCCGGGCCCATCGAAATCGCGCCGTTCGGGCACTCGGGCTCGCACACGTCGCAATTGATGCACTCGTCGGTAATCATCAAAGCCATACTGATCTCACTTCTTCAGGCCGGCGGCCGGCTTCGCAACGAAACCGGCCGGCGCCGCATCACGCGGCAGGGCCTCCCATCGCGGTGACCTTCTCGGTCAGCCATTTCTCGACGGACGGAAACACGAATTTGCTGACATCGCCGCCCAATTGCGCGATTTCGCGCACGATCGTCCCCGAGATGAACTGGTACTGGTCGGACGGCGTCATGAACATCGTCTCGACGTCGGGCAGCAGATAGCGGTTCATCCCCGCCATCTGGAACTCATATTCGAAATCGGACACCGCGCGCAGCCCGCGCACGATCACGCGCGCATTGTTCACGCGGACGAAATCCTTCAGGAGGCCGGTGAAACTCATCACCTTCACGTTCGGGTAATGGCCGAGCACCTCGTTCGCAATCGTCAGACGTTCCTCGAGCGAGAAAAACGGCTTTTTCGCGCGGCTGTCGGCAACGCCCACCACCAGCGTATCAAAAATGCTCGACGCACGCCGCACGAGGTCTTCGTGCCCGCGCGTCAGCGGATCGAACGTACCGGGATACACGGCGACTACCATGTCGCTCCTCCTGTCATCACGCAAACGGGATGGCAGCCGTGCGATGCACGCGCCGCTGCCGAGATGGGCATGCGTCGCCTTTGCGGCGCGCCGCCTCGTATGGAACGCGCATTATTCATCATTTTCGCGCCGCAGCAAATGATAGTGAACCGCACCGGCCTTGCCGTGCTTCACCACCTGCCAGCCTGCGAGCGCGTCGTGCGCGGCCGGATCGAGTTCCGCCCCCGTTTCGACGTACAACGCGCCACCCGCCGTGACGAGCGGCGCCGACAGCGAGATCGCACGCTCGAGCGCGGCCAGATCGTCGAACGGCGGATCGAGGAACACGACGTCGAACGCGCCCGGCGTCAGGCCGGCCGCGAGCCGCAGCGCATCGGCTTCGGCGATCTCGACCGAACGGGCGCCGAGCTTGTCCTTGATCGCCCGCAACTGCTGCGCGGCGCGCGGATGACGCTCGACCATCACGACGCTCGCCGCGCCGCGCGACGCGGCCTCGAAGCCGAGCGCGCCGGTGCCCGCGAACAGGTCGAGGCAGCGGCGGCCTTCGAGATCCTGGCCGAGCCAGTTGAACAGCGTCTCGCGCACGCGATCGGGGGTCGGGCGCAAGCCGTCGAGATCGAGCACCGCGAGCGGCGTGCGTTTCCAGTCGCCGCCGATGATGCGGATCGTGTGCGGCTTGCCGCGGCCGGGAGAGGCCGCGGGGCGGCCGGAAGAGGAACGGGACATACGGGATATCGACAACGGAGGGACCGGGCACGCGCAGGGGCGCGCCGCCAAACAGGCGCACGTTACCACAGCGGCGACGCGCACTGACGCGAGCGCCACGCCGCACTGATAAAATGCACGGTTTCGGCCGCCGTGCGCCGCGCCCGCGCGAACGCAGAACGGCCCGTCCGGCGCCCCGCTCCCGGCGGCGGCCCGCCCTCTTCCCGACGTCAGACCATGTTCAGTTTCTTCAAACGATTCAAGAAAACGCAGGAGCCCGATCCGGCGGAATCGCAATCGGCCGACGCGCAGCAAGCGGACGAAGCGTCCGACGCCGACGCGCCCGTGCTCGACGCGCCGCCCGCGGCCAGCGTGCCGCCAGCGCCCGCGCAACCGGCTGCGCCGGCCGTCGTGATGACCGTCACGCCGACCAACGACGGCCGCGACGAAGTCGTCGAGACGGTCGAGATCGTGCCGCCGCCGCTGCAGGACGCGTCCGCGAAGAAGTCGTGGCTCGCGCGCCTGAAGACGGGGCTCGCGAAGACGGGCTCGAGCATCACCGGCGTCTTCGTCAACACGAAGATCGACGAGGATCTGTACGAGGAGCTCGAAACCGCGCTGCTGATGTCCGACGCGGGCGTCGACGCGACCGAATACCTGCTCGGCGCGCTGCGCGAAAAGGTGCGCGCGGGCCGGCTGACCGATCCGCAGCAGGTGAAGGCTGCGCTGCACGACCTGCTCGTCGAGCTGCTGACGCCGCTCGAGAAATCGCTGATGCTCGGCCGCGCGCAGCCGCTCGTGATGATGATCACCGGCGTGAACGGCGCAGGCAAGACGACCAGCATCGGCAAGCTCGCGAAGCACCTGCAGAGCTTCGACCAGTCGGTGCTGCTGGCTGCCGGCGACACGTTCCGCGCGGCCGCGCGCGAACAGCTGGCGGTCTGGGGCGAGCGCAACAACGTGACGGTCGTGCAGCAGGAGAGCGGCGATCCGGCCGCGGTGATCTTCGACGCGGTCAGCGCCGCGCGCGCGCGCAAGATCGACGTGATGATGGCCGACACGGCCGGCCGCCTGCCGACGCAGCTGCATCTGATGGAGGAGCTGAAGAAGGTGAAGCGCGTGATCGCGAAGGCGCACGACGGCGCGCCGCACGAAGTGCTGCTGGTGATCGACGCGAACACCGGCCAGAACGCGCTCACGCAGGTGAAGGCCTTCGACGACGCGCTGGCCCTGACCGGCCTGATCGTCACGAAGCTCGACGGCACCGCGAAGGGCGGGATTCTCGCCGCGATCGCGCGGCAACGGCCGGTGCCCGTCTACTTCATCGGCGTTGGCGAGAAGGTCGAGGACCTGCAGCCGTTCAGCGCGGTGGAATTCGCGGACGCGCTGCTCGGCTGAACGCCGCCGGCCTGCATCGCACGGGGCGCCTTCGGGCGCCCTTTTTCATGCGCGTCCGATCATGCTCGCCACGGGCGCCGCGCTCATTCCGCGTCGGGCTGCGCGCCCGGCTCGGCGGCCTTGAACGCGTCGATCGTCGCCGCATGGTCGACGATCCGCTGGATCGTCGGGAAGCGCGTCGTGTCGATCGAGAAGCGGTTCGCGTTGAACACCTGCGGCACGAGGCACACGTCGGCGAGCGTCGGCGTGTCGCCGAAGCACAGCTTGCCGGTGCGCGGGTCGTTCGCGAGACGCGCCTCGAGCGTTTCGAAGCCCGCCTCGATCCAGTGCCGGTACCACGCGTTCTTTGCGTCCTCGGGCACCTTCAGCGTGTGCTTCAGGTACTTGAGCACGCGCAGGTTGTTGAGCGGGTGGATTTCGCACGCGATCTGCAGCGCGACCGCGCGCACGTACGCACGATCGACCGGCTGCTTCGGCAGGAGCGCGGGCTCGGGATGGGTTTCGTCGAGATATTCGATGATCGCGAGCGACTGCTGCAGCGTCGCGTCGCCATCGATCAGCGTCGGCACGACCGCATCCGGATTCAGCGCGCGGTACGCGTCCTTCAGTTGCTCGCCGCCATCGCGCAGCATGTGCACGGGCGCATAGTCGAACGGCAACTGCTTGAGGTTCAGGGCGATCCGCACGCGGTACGACGCGGAACTGCGGAAATAGCTGTAGAGCTTCATGGGATGTCTCTCGTAGTCGTATTCGGTCGGCAGCGGCACGGGCGCGGCGCAGCCGGTGCGCGCGCCGCCGGGAACCAGAGTGTAGCGCGGCACGATGCGCGCCCGCGCCCGTGCGATACTCGGGACATTCCTCACCGCTCACCGCGCGGCCCGATGCCGGCCGCCCGCCCCACGTTCCGATGACCGCTTCCCACGATCCCGCCGCCGCTCCGTTCCCTTGCGCCCGCTTCATCAAGGAAATCGGCCGCGGCCCGCACGGCGCGCGCGCCCTGTCCGCCGAGGACACGTTCACGCTCTATCGCGCGATGCTCGATGCGCGCGTGTCGGACGTCGAACTCGGCGCGATCCTGATCGCCTATCGGCTGAAGGGCGAATCCGCCGACGAACTGGCCGCGATGCTCGCCGCCGCGCAGGCGTCGTTCGAGCCGGTGCACGTGCAGGACGCCGCGTTCCGCCCGGTGTCGATTCCGAGCTACAACGGCGCGCGCAAGCAACCGAACCTCGTGCCGCTGCTCGCGCTGCTGCTCGCGCGCGAAGGCGTGCCGGTGCTCGTGCATGGGGTCGAGCAGGATCCGGGCCGCGTGACGAGCGCCGAGATCTTCTCGGCGCTGTCGCTCCCGCCGTCGACGTCGCACGATGCGATCGAGGACACGCTCGCCGAACGCCGCGTCGCGTTCGCGCCGATCGACGTGCTGGCGCCGCGCATCGCGCACCTGCTGTCGATGCGCAGCGTGCTCGGCGTGCGCAACTCGACGCATACGCTCGTGAAGATCCTGCAGCCGTTCGCGCCGGCCGGCCTGCGGCTCGTCAACTACACGCACCCGCCGTACCGTGACAGCCTCGCGCAGCTGTTCCGCGATCATCCGGACGCCGCGCTCGGCGGCGCGCTGCTCGCGCGCGGCACCGAAGGCGAAGCGGTGGCCGACACGCGGCGCCAGGTGCAGGTCGACTGGCTGCATGACGGCGTGTGCGACACGCTGATCGAGGCCGAGCGTTCGTCGACCGACGCACCGCCCGTCGCGCTGCCCGAGTCGCGCGATGCGGCGACCACGGCCGCGTGGACGGACGCCGTGCTGCGCGGCGAGGTGCCGGTGCCCGACACCGTGGCGCGCCAGGTCGCGACGATCGTGCAGATCGCCCGCATCGCGCGCTGACGACCTGCCCCTTTATCCCGACATTTGACACGCGAGCGCATCCTGGCATAGAGTGGCCGTCATGCGTTCCCTTCCGAACACCCTCCGAATTACCTCCGGCCGCCTAGCGCGGCCGCTATCGCTACGACTAGCCTAAGGCTGTCGTAGCGCCGTGTGCTGTTCGCACGGTCCTCCCAGCAGTTCCTCGCAGTACCCCTCTCGCAGTTTTTACAACCCGAAGTCGTCAGCCTTCGTCCGTCTATCCGTCGGCCGATTCGCGAAGATCATCCGCATCCGCGGCGCCATCGTGCGCCGGGATGCGAGGCAGCGCCAACCGTCGCCCATGCCGCCCCGTCTTCGCTCGCGACTTGAGACCCGAGGTCCAGAAGATGATGCGCAATCCGCAAGACAAGTACCGTCCGTTCGAGCCCGTTCGCCTCAATGGCCGCCGCTGGCCGGCCCGCACCATCGAGCGTGCGCCCGTGTGGATGAGCACCGACCTGCGCGACGGCAACCAGTCGCTGATCGAGCCGATGAGCATCGAGCAGAAGCTCGAGTTCTTCGAAATGCTGGTCGCCATCGGGTTCAAGGAGATCGAAGTCGGTTTTCCGTCGGCGTCGCAAACCGACTTCGATTTCGTCCGCAAGCTGATCGACGACAAGCGGATTCCCGACGACGTGACGATCGAGGTGCTCGTGCAGTCGCGCGAAGACCTGATCGCCCGTACGTTCGATGCGCTCGAAGGCGTGCCGCGCGCGATCATGCACCTGTACAACGCGGTCTGCCCGTCGTTCCGCCGCATCGTGTTCGGCATGTCGAAGAACGAGGTGAAGGCGCTCGCGATCGACGGCACGCGCATCATCAAGGCACACGCGGCCGCGCGCCCGGAGACGCACTGGACCTTCCAGTACTCGCCGGAAACCTTCAGCATGACCGAGCTGACGTTCGCGCGCGAGATCTGCGACGCGGTCGCGCAGACGTGGCGCCCGACCCGCGACCACAAGATGATCGTCAACCTGCCGGCCACCGTCGAGGCCGCAACCCCGAACGTGTTCGCCGACCAGATCGAATGGATGGACCGCAACCTCGCGTATCGCGACAGCATCGTGCTGTCCGTGCATCCGCACAACGATCGCGGCACCGCGGTCGCGGCGGCCGAACTCGCGCTGCTCGCGGGCGCCGACCGCATCGAAGGCTGCCTGTTCGGCAACGGCGAGCGCACCGGCAACGTCGATCTCGTCACGCTCGCGCTGAACCTCTACACGCAAGGCATCGACCCGGGCCTCGACTTCTCCGACATCGACGCCGTGCGCCGCGTCGTCGAACGCTGCAACCAGATTCCCGTGCATCCGCGCCATCCGTACGCGGGCGACCTCGTGTTCACCGCGTTTTCCGGCTCGCACCAGGACGCGATCCGCAAGGGCTTCGCGCAGCAGCGCCCCGATGCGATCTGGGAAGTGCCGTACCTGCCGATCGACCCGGCGGATCTCGGCCGCAGCTACGACGCGGTGATCCGCGTGAACAGCCAATCCGGCAAGGGCGGCGCGACCTTCCTGCTCGAACGCGGGATGGGCTTCACGCCGACGCGCCGCGTCCAGATCGAGTTCAGCCATGCGGTGCAGACGCTCGCCGACGCATCGGGCGAGGAAGTGACGGGCGACACGATCTGCGCGCTGTTCGCGCGCGAATTCTTCGAGACGGACGGCCCGGCCGCGCGCCACGGCATCGGCGCGCGCTGGCAAAACCGCGAGATCGCGCTGGCGCCCGCCGCCGACGCGACGCCCGACGACGCCGTGCGACGTTTCGCCGCGGCATTCGCGAGCGCCGCCGGCGCCACGATCGACATCGCGTCGTGCGAATCCACGCGCACGGCGGACGGCCGGGTCGCGGTATCGGTCGGCTGCCGGGTCGGCGACGCGCCGCTGCGGCACGGTGTCGGCGTGCACGCCGATGCGGCGAGTGCGGCGCTCGATGCGGTCGTCAGCGCGATCAACCGCTCGGCATGGCACTGCGCGGATCGCCGCGCGGCGGCCTGAACGCGGGGCTTCGATGCAGGGTTGAAACGTCAGCGAGCGGGGCGTGACCGCCCGTGCGACGCGCGATCCGCGCCGCACGCGGCAACAAAAAGCGGCTCAGAAGGCCGCTTCGGTCGGGGCATGAAAAAGGCGCGTTACCCGCGCTCACGCCTCGGTCGCGCACCGCGTCGCCTGCCACGCGAACAGGCTCCAGCGACCGTGGTCGTGCGTGTGGACGGACGTATAGGCAATCGGGAACACGAGGCCGCCGTTGTTGGTTTCCATCTCGATCAACGCGCGCCCCGTGACGACGCAGGTCTCGTCGCCGACCGGCAGCACGTCCTGCGACTGGATTTCGATCTGGCGATAGCGGCGGCGGCCGGCGACGATGGCGTCGATGAACTGCTGCTTGGTTTCGCGTTTGCCGTTGGTATGGACGAAAAACACCTTGTCCGACAACAGCGCGTCGAGCGCCTCGCCGTCGCCGTCCACCATCGCCCGGAACCGGTCGCGCTCGAGCGCGCGGATCGCATCGACCACCTTCGCCATCGCCTGACTCCTCGGCAACGCGCCCGCCTTGCACGGGCGTACGGATCAGAAGTTGTACTGCAGGTAGAACTGGTGGAAATTTATACCAGGATTCGGCTCTTTGATACCCGCGTTAGACACATGTTCAAAACGGTAGCCGACCTGATACTGTTGCCGTTGGCCGAACTGCACGCCCACGCCGCCCGTCGGCGCGAACTGGAACGCGGTCGACAGCGAGAAATTGTCCGAGATCGTCGGGTGCGTCAGGAGCCGGACGCCGCCGCCCGCCTCGATGAACGGGCGAATCTGCCCGCTGCTCTTGATGAAGCGGAACATCGGCGTCACGCCGAACTCGCCGATGCTGCTGTGGACGTTGCCGCCCGTGTGCCAGTAGCCGGCGTGCCCTTCGACGACGAACGCGAAGTGCCAGCCGCCGACTTCCCACCAGTTCCAGCCCGGATCCCACACCACGCCGATATCGGCCTTGTCGACCCCGTGACGATCCGAAAACCCGCCGCCCGCCTGGATCCCCCAGCGATCCGCGAAAGCCGCACCCGATCCGCCCAGAAGAGACGCTGCCAGCATCGCATGCAGCACCAGCCGGCTGCGGGGCCGGCGATTCTTCTTATTGTTCATCTGACACTCCAACTTTGTGGGTTGAATGGAGCCTGCCGCAACGGCCGGGCCCGAGCGAACTGAATGGTATGGTAAAGGACTTTTCGGATCGGCATCACGAAACGAAATGGCTTCCTTCCAAAACGACAAAAATCGAAATCGTCTACTGATTCCCATCAGAAACAACGGCTTACGGAACTTCGTGGCGCCACCCTGGTCGCAGAATAGACTATCGGCTCGACTGGTTCGATAGAAAAATGGGGAACTCCGATGCCCCCGCCCGCTCTAAGGAATTAGCACTCACCTTGCGGGAGTGCTAAGATGACCCACGGAATCTCATTCGAGACCGGGGGTTTGTCCCTGATTCCAAAGGAGTTTTTAGTGAGCAACGCCCTGACCCTCCCGAACACCCTGAGCCCGACGCCGGCCAAGGCCGAATCGGCAGGCTCGCTGGCGCTCGCAGCCCAATCGATGTTGCCCGGCCAGCTCGGCAACATCGACGCGTACATCCAGGCCGTCAACCGCATCCCGCTGCTGACCGCCGAGGAGGAACGCCGCTACGCAACCGAATTCCGCGACGACAACAACCTCGACGCGGCGCGCCGCCTCGTGCTGTCGCACCTGCGTCTCGTCGTGTCGATCGCGCGCAACTATCTCGGCTACGGCCTGCCGCACGGCGACCTGATCCAGGAAGGCAACATCGGCCTGATGAAAGCCGTGAAGCGATTCGACCCGGCGCAAAACGTGCGCCTGGTGTCGTATGCGATTCACTGGATCAAGGCCGAGATCCACGAGTACATCCTGCGCAACTGGCGCATGGTGAAGGTCGCGACGACGAAGGCGCAGCGCAAGCTGTTCTTCAACCTGCGCAGCCACAAGAAGAGCATGCAGGCGATGACGCCCGAGGAAATCGACGGCCTCGCGCAGGAGCTCAACGTCAAGCGCGAGGAAGTCACCGAGATGGAAACGCGCCTGTCGGGCGGCGACATCGCGCTCGAAGGCCAGGTGGAAGACGGCGAGGAGTCGTACGCGCCGATCGCCTACCTGGCCGACTCGCACAACGAGCCGACCGCCGTGCTCGCCGCGCGTCAGCGCGACATGCTGCAGACGGACGGCATCGCGCAGGCGCTCGACGCGCTCGATGCACGCAGCCGCCGCATCATCGAGGCGCGCTGGCTGCACGTCGACGACGACGGCTCGGGCGGCTCGACGCTGCACGATCTCGCCGCCGAGTTCGGCGTGTCGGCGGAACGCATCCGCCAGATCGAAGCGAGCGCGATGAAAAAGATGCGCACGGCGCTCGCCGAATACGCGTAAATCGCGGCAATTTAGAGCGCTTCGTCGAAAACCGCTGCCTGACCGGCAGCGGTTTTTTTTCGTCCGTTTTTCCGCTGCTTTTCACCCGCTTTTCAACGCGTTTCACACGCCGTTTCTACGCCGATTAATTGACCTGATTCATCGGATATTGCGTCATTTGCAGCGCCCTTCCGCATAACCTTGATCCACCTCAATTTTTACCCCACGCTTCGCGACGGTCTGCCGCAGCGCAGCACTCGGCAGCGGAAAGCCGTCCTTTTAAAATTGGCATGTCAGGCGCAAAAGGATTAAAACAGCTTCACGGCCGTCACCAATCCGACGTAAAGTCGCCCCCAATCCGATCTCAATCGATTCAGGATAATCGCCTTGATCTCGATCAATAAAGAGCCTTCGCGGCCGGCCGGCACGATCGGCTGGCGCGCGCGCATCGCCGCGTGGGCACGCGGCCCCACCCTCGCCCGCGACATCGCGCTGGTGCTGATCGTCAAGCTGATCCTCCTGATGTCGCTCAAATACGCATTCTTCAATCATCCGCAGGCCGAGCACATGTCGTTGCCGCCTGCCGCCGTGGCCGAGAAGCTGCTCTCGGTGCCGGCGCCTGCATCTACCGAGGGAGACCACCATGATAAGTAGCGAAGTCGTCGATCTGTCACGTCTGCAGTTCGGCATCACGGCGCTCTACCACTTCCTGTTCGTGCCGCTGACGCTCGGCCTGTCCTGGCTGCTCGTCATCATGGAAGCCGTCTACGTGATGACCGGCAAACAGGTCTACAAGGACATGACCCAGTTCTGGGGCAAGCTGTTCGGGATCAACTTCGCGATGGGCGTGACGACCGGCATCACGCTCGAATTCCAGTTCGGCACGAACTGGTCGTACTACTCGCACTACGTCGGCGACATCTTCGGCGTGCCGCTCGCGGTCGAAGGCCTGATGGCGTTCTTCCTCGAATCCACGTTCGTCGGCCTGTTCTTCTTCGGCTGGAACCGCCTGTCGAAGGTCAAGCACCTGGTCGTCACGTTCCTCGTCGCGCTGGGCTCGAACCTGTCCGCGCTGTGGATCCTCGTCGCGAACGGCTGGATGAACAACCCGGTCGGCGCCGAGTTCAACTACCAGACGATGCGCATGGAGCTGACGAGCCTGTTCGACGTGCTGTTCAACCCGGTCGCGCAGGTGAAGTTCGTGCACACCGTGTCGGCCGGTTACGTGACGGCCGCGATGTTCGTGCTCGGCATTTCGTCGTGGTACCTGCTGAAAAAGCGCGACGTCGACTTCGCGCTGCGCTCGTTCGCGGTCGCGGCCGGCTTCGGCCTCGCGGCCACGCTGTGCGTGATCGTGCTCGGCGACGAATCGGGCTACACGACCGGCGAAGTGCAGAAGATGAAGCTCGCCGCGATCGAATCGGAATGGGAAACCCAGCCGGCGCCGGCATCGTTCACGCTGATCGGCATCCCGAACCAGAAGGAAGAACGCACCGACTACGCGATCAAGATCCCGTACGCGCTCGGCCTGATCGCGACGCGCTCGATCGACGAGCCGGTGATCGGCCTGCGCGAGCTCGCGAAGCACAGCGAGGAACACATCCAGAGCGGGATGGTCGCGTACGGCGCCTTGCAGAAGATCAAGGAAGGCGACACGAGCGACGCGACCCGCGCGCTGTTCGACCAGCACAAGCAGTATCTCGGCTACGGACTGATGCTCAAGCAGTTCACGCCGAACGTGGTCGATGCGACGCCCGAGCAGATCAAGGCCGCCGCGAAGAAGACGATCCCGCCGGTCGCACCCGTATTCTTCTCGTTCCGGATCATGGTGTTCCTCGGCTTCCTGTTCCTCGCGACCTTCGTCGCCGCGTTCTGGTTCTGCGCGCGCCGGCAGTTGCTGCAGGACAACCGCCGCTGGTTCCTGCGCTATGCGGTGTGGGCGATCCCGCTGCCGTGGCTCGCCGCGGAATTCGGCTGGGTCGTCGCCGAGCTCGGCCGCCAGCCGTGGACGATCGCGGGCATCCTGCCGACGCATCTGTCCGCGTCCAGCCTGACGTCGACGGACCTGTACCTGAGCCTCGCCGGTTTCATCGCGTTCTACACGGTACTGTTCATCATCGAGATCAAGCTGATGTTCAAGTACGCGCGCCTCGGCCCGTCGTCGCTGCATACCGGCCGCTATCACCACGAACTCGCCGCCGCCGGCGAGCGGGCCGCGGTCTGAGTACGCCCTCGCAACCGAACAAGGAATCGCTATGGACTATGCAACTCTCAAGCTGATCTGGTGGCTGCTCGTCGGCGTGCTGCTGATCGGCTTCGCCGTCACCGACGGCTTCGACATGGGCGCGACCGCGCTGCTGCCGTTCCTCGGCAAGACCGACGAGGAGCGCCGCATCATCGTCAACACGGTCGGCGCGACGTGGGAAGGCAACCAGGTGTGGCTGATCACGGCCGGCGGTGCGATGTTCGCCGCGTGGCCGCTCGTCTACGCCGCGTCGTTCTCCGGCTTCTACTTCGCGATGCTGCTCGTGCTGTTCGCGCTGTTCTTCCGGCCGGTGGGATTCGACTACCGCAGCAAGCGGCCCGACCCGCGCTGGCGCGCGGGCTGGGACTGGGGCCTGTTCGTCGGCGGCTTCGTGCCGGCGCTGGTGTTCGGCGTCGCGTTCGGCAACCTGCTGCAGGGCGTGCCGTTCAAGTTCGACAGCGACCTGCGCGTGACCTACTACGGCGGC
Organism: Burkholderia sp. 9779_493; assembly: GCF_015712215.1. Taxonomy (NCBI): domain Bacteria; kingdom Pseudomonadati; phylum Pseudomonadota; class Betaproteobacteria; order Burkholderiales; family Burkholderiaceae; genus Burkholderia; species Burkholderia sp. 9779_493. Next base: position 20,921 of record NZ_JACCQA010000041.1, on the reverse strand, counting down.
TTCTGGGCGCTGCTGAACCCGTTCGCGCTGCTGTGCGGGCTCGTCAGCCTCACGATGCTCGTCGCGCACGGCGCCGCGTTCATCAAGATGAAGACCGACGGCGTGATCGCGCGCCGTGCGTCGATCGCGCTGCGCGTCGCGTCGTTCCTCGCGGTCGTGCTGTTCGTGCTGGCCGGCGTGCTCGTCGCTTCGTATATCGGCGGCTTCCACATCACCCACGCCGCGCCGACCGACACCGTCGCGAACCCGCTGCTCAAGGACGTCGCCGCCGGTTCGGGCCTGTGGCTCGCGAACTACGGCGAGTATCCGTGGATGATCGCGGCGCCCGTCGTCGGGATCGCGGGCGGCGTGCTCGCGCTGCTGCTCGCCGGCTCGAAGCAGGAGAAGACGGCGTTCTTCTGCACGGGCCTGATGATCGTCGGCGTGATCCTGACCGCGGGCTTCTCGATGTTCCCGTTCATCATGCCGTCGTCGCTCGACCCGCGCAGCAGCCTGACCGTGTGGGATTCGACGTCGAGCCACATGACGCTGCAGGTGATGCTGTTCGCGGTGATCGTGTTCCTGCCGATCATCCTGCTCTACACGAGCTGGGTGTATCGCGTGATGCGCGGCAAGGTCACGCACCAGACGCTCGAAGAGAACAAGCACTCGATGTATTGACGCACTGAACCGGGCCGGGGCGCGCAGGCGCCCTCGCCCACCGTTTCGCAAGGAGTCGGATCATGTGGTATTTCAGCTGGATTCTCGGTATCGGCGTCGCGCTGTCGTTCGGCATCGTCAACGCGATGTGGCTCGAAGCGCGGCAGAAGCCGCAGGAAGCGCCGGTGCGTGCGCGCCGCGACTGACGCAGTGACGCACCGCGCGCGATACGCGCGGCCGCCGTCCGACAACGGAAAGAACCTCGCTTCGCGCGAGGTTTTTTTTCGTCACGGCCGCGCCGGCGGGACGTCGCACGGCGATGCCAATTTAGCGCCAGATTGATACCACTTGAATACCAATAAAAGGTTTCATAAGATCGTTGGACACGGCCGCTGACAGGCCGATTCCTTCTGGGTGGGGGAGACATGCGAATCCCGTGTGTGGCGTGCGCGTGCGCGCCGTGTCGACGTCCGCGTGCCACGGCGCGTGCCGTCGTCGCGCTCGTGCGCGGCCAACCGCGCGCCGTCGATTGCGGCCGTCTCGCCGCTGCAGCGAACGCCGCGAGCCGCCGATGATTCCGCGCACGCCGCCGCGCCGCGCCGACCGGCACGCATGCCCGCCTCCCGTTCCGTAACGCACGCGCCCGCGTGCCGAATGCGCGCGGCGCAGCCGCATCGCTCCGCGTGCTGGTATCTCCCGCAGCTCCACTGAAAGACCCGATCGCAGCGACGTCGCGTCACGGCGCCGCTACGCCCCCTTTTTCTCAGGAGTTCGAATTGAAGCGTACCTTGCCCTCCCTCATTGCCGGCCTGCTGATCGCGGTGCTGTCGCCGGCGGCGATCTCCGCGGCGCCGGCGTCGGCCGCCGCTGGCGCGAACGCCGGCACCGCGCAAGCGGCCGCCGCCCAGGCGGCCAGCCTCGCGACGCTGCTGTCGAACGGCCTCGCGTTGCGCGTGGCCGTCGACAACAACCACGCGGCCGCAGCCGGCGTACCGTGCGCCGATCTCGGCGCCGATGGCGCCGCCTGCGCGACCGGCCGCCTGATCCTGCAGAACCGCGGCCATGCGGCGATCGCCGACGGCGGCTGGAAGCTCTACCTGCACAGCATCCGCCGCCTGCTGCGGATCGACCGGCCGGGCTTCGCGCTGCGGCGGCTCACCGGCGACCTGTACGAGCTGACGCCGCAGCCAGGCTCGGTGCGGCTCGCGCCCGGCGAGCGCATCGAGCTGCCGTTCGTCGCCGAATACTGGCTGCTGCGTTACAGCGACGTGATTCCGCGTCCGTACGTCGTCGTCGACGGCGCGCCGCCGGCCGTGCTGCGCTACGACGACACCGACAACGAGCTGCGCTACGTCGAATCGCTGCCGGCCGACGCGCAGAACAACTCGACCGGCAACGCGCCGCCCGTGGCCGCGCGGCCCGATCCCGGTCGCGCGCTGCCGAGCGTGAAGCGCGAGCTGCCGCTGCCCGGCACGCTCGAGCTGCGCGGCGTCGAACTCGCGCTGCCGGACCTGCCTGACGCACAGGTCGCGGCGCTGCGCGAGCGCGCGACGACCCTCGGACTCGACGGCGCAGGCGTGCCGGTACGCGGCTTCGTCGCGCCGCGCCGGCTGCCGGCCGACCTCGCGACACCGGGCAGCTACCGGCTCGCGATCGGGCCGCGCGGCGTGCTGATCGAAGGCTACGATCGCGCGGGCCTCTACTACGGCGTGCAGACGCTCTACTCGCTCGCGCCGGCCGGCGGCGGCCCGATCCCGGCGATGCTCGTCGAGGATGCGCCGCGCTTCACGCATCGCGGGATGCACGTCGACCTCGCGCGCAACTTCAAGCAGCCGGCAACGCTGCGCCGCCTGATCGACCAGATGAGCGCGTACAAGCTCAACCGCCTGCACCTGCATCTGTCCGACGACGAAGGCTGGCGCATCGAGATTCCCGGCCTGCCCGAGCTGACCGAGATCGGGGGACGCCGCTGCCACGACCCGAGCGAGACGCGCTGCCTGCTGCCGCAGCTCGGCTCCGGGCCGGACAATCGCTCGGGCGGCGGCTACCTGACGCGCGACGACTACGTGGCGCTCGTGCGCTACGCGGCCGCGCGCTTCGTTCAGATCATTCCCGAGATCGACATGCCCGCGCATGCGCGGGCGGCCGTCGTGACGATGGAGGCGCGCTACCGGCGGCTGCATGCGGCGGGTCGCGAGCAGGAAGCGAACGCATACCGGCTGCTCGACCCGCAGGACACGACGAACCTGACGACGGTGCAGTTCTACGACCGGCGCAGCGACCTGAACCCGTGCGTGCCGGGCGCGCTCAACTTCGCGTCGAAGGTGATCCGCGAGATCGCGGCGATGCACGCGGACGCGCAGGCGCCGCTGCAGACCTGGCACTACGGCGGCGACGAAGCGAAGAACATCTTCCTCGGCGGCGGCTTCCAGCCGCTGAACGGCACCGACCCGAACAAGGGGCGCATCGATCTGGCCGCGCAGGACAAGCCGTGGGCGCGTTCGCCCGCTTGCACGGCGCTGCTCCAGCGCGGCGAGATCAAGTCGATCGACGAGCTGCCGACGCGTTTCGCGAAACAGGTGAGCGCGGCGGTCAACGCGAGCGGGATCGGCACGATGGCCGCGTGGCAGGACGGCATCAAGCATGCGAACGGGCCGCAGGATTTCAGCACGCGCCACGTGATGGTGTCGCTGTGGGACACGATCTTCTGGGGCGCGTCGGACAGCGCGCGCGACCTGAGCGGCAGGGGCTACCAGACGGTGCTCGCGCTGCCCGACTACCTGTACTTCGACTTCCCGTACACGCTCAATCCGCGCGAGCGCGGCTACTACTGGGGCTCGCACGCGACCGACGAGTACAAGGTGTTCTCGCTCGCGCCGGAGAACCTGCCGCAGAACGCCGAAGTGATGGGCGACCGCGACGGCAACCCGTTCGAGGTGACGGGCACGGGCCCCGCGCCGCGCATCGAAGGCATGCAGGGCCAGGCTTGGGGCGAGGTGATGCGCAACGACACCTTTCTCGAATACATGACCTATCCGCGACTGCTCGCGCTCGCCGAGCGCGCGTGGCACCGGGCCGACTGGGAGCTGCCGTATGCGGCCGGCGTGCGCTTCAAGCGCGGCGACACGCATCACGTCGACATCGCCGCGCTGCAGCGCGACTGGGCCGGCTTCGCGACGCTGCTCACGCAACGCGAATTGCCGAAGCTCGACCGCGCCGGCGTCGGCTACCGGAAGCCGACCTTCACGCTGACGAATCCGTGATCGGCTGACCGGCCAGGCAGTCGAGCGACAAGCGATGCGGCGCAACGCATCGCGTATCGCGCACCGCCGTCTCCAAAGCAAAAACGGCTTGCGACATCGTCGTCGCAAGCCGTTTTCTTTTGGCCTCTCTTGACCGCCGACCCGCATCCGCCGCGCGGATGTCAGGCCGGCTTCACCGCATCACGCCGGTTGGGCTGCCGCCCCGCCGCCCGACGGCGGCAGGCGCGCGCCGAGTTGTTCGGCATAGCGTGCGGCCGCGTTGCCGCAGACGATGTGGAACGTGTCGAGCGACACCCACGCGACGTCGAGCGTGCCGAGACGCTCGCGATCGACCGCCGACGGATCGCGCACGACCACGCGCAGGCGCGTGGTGGCCACCGCATCGAGCGACGCGACGTTGGTCGCGCCGCCGAACACCGCGAGCCAGCGGGTCGGTTCCGGATCGAGCGGGCCGGCGGCCGCGCCCGTGACCGGCTGCGCGGCGGCCGCCGCCGGCGCGGCCGCACCGGTCGCGCCGCCGCCGATCGCGGCGCGCATCTCGTCGGCAATGATGTCGGCCTCGGGCCCGATGATCACCTGCACGCTGTTGCCGCCGCGCTTGAGCACGCCGCGCGCGCCGATCGACTTCAGTTCCGGCTCCGACACCTGCTCCGGATCGACGACGGTCAGGCGCAGGCGCGTCGTGCACGCGTCGACGACCGACAGGTTGGCCGCGCCGCCGAGCGCGGCGATGTAGCGTTGCGCGCGCGGTGCGGCAGCCGTTGCAGCCGCGCCCGCGGCCGGTGCGACGAACCCGCCCGATGCGTACGATTCCGTGGCCGCATCGGTCGCTGCCGGCTCGCGGCCCGGCGTGGCCATGTTGAACTTGCGGATGAAGAAGCGGAACAGCCCGTAGTACGCGGCGCCGTACGCGATGCCGAGCGGAATCGCGATCCAGCCCTTCGTCGACAGCCCGTAGTTCAGCACGTAGTCGATCGCGCCGGCGGAGAACGTGAAGCCGAGCTTCACGCCGAGAATCTGGCAGATCGCGAGCGACAAGCCCGTCAGCACCGCGTGGATCACGTACAGCACCGGCGCGAGGAACATGAAGCTGAACTCGATCGGCTCGGTCACGCCGGTCAGGAACGACGTCAGCGCCATCGAGAACAGCAGGCCGCCGACCATCGCGCGGCGCTCCTTCGGCGCCTCGTGCAGCATCGCGAGACACGCCGCCGGCAGGCCGAACATCATGATCGGGAAGAAGCCGGCCATGAAGGTGCCCGCGGTCGGGTCGCCCGCGAAGAAGCGGTGCAGGTCGCCGTGCACGATCTCGCCGCCGGCGGGCGGCGTGAAGTTGCCGAACACGAACCACGCGAGCGAGTTGATGATGTGGTGCAGGCCGGTGACGAGCAGCAGACGGTTCAGGAAGCCGAACACGAACGCACCGATCGCGCCCGCCGTCGTCAGCCACTGGCCGGCCGCGTCGATCGCATGCTGGATCGGCTGCCACACGTACCCGAACGCGATGCCCAGTATCACGCAGACCAGCCCGGTGATGATCGGCACGAACCGCTTGCCGCCGAAGAACGCGAGGTAGTCCGGCAGCTTGATGTCCTTGTAGCGGTTGTACAGCAGGCCCGCGACGACCCCCGCGATGATCCCGGACAGCACGCCCATGTTCAGCTTGGGATCGATGTCCTTCATGATCGCGGTTTCGATCAGGTAACCGATCGCGCCCGCGAGCGCCGCCACGCCGTTGTTGTCCTTCGCGAAGCCGACCGCCACGCCGATCGCGAACAAGAGCGGCAGGTTGTCGAAGATCGCGCCACCGGCGTCGGCGATCATCTTGATGTTGAACACGTCCGGCTGGCCGAGTCGCAGCAGGATGCCGGCGACCGGCAATACCGCGATCGGCAGCATCAGTGCCCGGCCCAGGCCCTGTATTTTCAGAAACGGATTCCCGTTCATTCAGTCCTCCAATCCTTGTCTCGTCATTAATCGTCGTTGAGCGAATGCCTTCGTCGTGAAACCGGTCGCGAACCTGCCGTCGACGCTCAGTCGAGCGGCCAGACCTCGCGGCTTGCTGCCCTTACCGCCTGTGCCGAGTCGAGCGCGAGCAGATCCTGCGCGCGCTGACGGCACAACTGGTAATCGAGACGGCGCACACGCGCCTTGATGCCCGGCACCGACACCGGATCGACCGACAGTTCGGTCACGCCGAGGCCCACCAGGACCGGCACCGCGAGCGGATCGCCGCCGAGCGCGCCGCATACGCCGACCCACTTGCCGTGCTTCGCGGCGCCGCGCACCGCGATGTCGATCAGGCGCAGCACGGCCGGATGCAGGCCGTCGGACAGCGCGGCCAGGTCGGCCTGGCAGCGGTCCATCGCGAGCGTGTACTGGGTCAGGTCGTTGGTGCCGATCGACAGGAAATCCGCGTGCTGCGCGAGCTGGTCGGCCAGCAGCGCGGCCGACGGCACCTCGATCATCACGCCGACCTCGATCGGCTCGGTGCGGCCCTGCGCGCGCGCGAATTCGTCGATGCGCTTGCGCAGCCGCACGAGCTCGCCCGCGTCGGTCACCATCGGCAGCAGGATGCGCACCGCGCCGAACGGCTTCACCGCGAGCAGGCCCTGCAACTGATCGTCGAGCAGATCGGGGCGCACCTGCGCGAGACGGATACCGCGCAGGCCGAGCGCCGGGTTCGGTTCGGGCGGCAGCGTCAGGTAGTCGACTTCCTTGTCCGCACCGACGTCGAGCGTGCGGATGATCGCCGTGCGGCCCTGCAGCGCGTCGACGATCGACTGGTAGCTCTGCTGATGCTCGACCACCGTCGGCGCGGCCTGGCGATGGATGAACATCAGTTCGGTGCGCAGCAGGCCGACCGCGTCCGCGCCGTTGTCGACCGCGGTATTCGCGTCGTCGAGCGTCGCGATGTTCGCGGCGACCTCGATCGCGCGACCGTCGACCGTCGCGGCCGCCTCGCCGGCCTGTTGCCGGTTCGCCTCGCGCACGCCGTCCAGGCGCTGGCGCTCGTGCCGCGCGCGCTCGACGTCGAGCGCGGTCGGGGCATGTTCGAGCCGGCCCGCGCTCGCATCGACGACGACCTGCGTGCCGTCCGGAATCGCGTACAGCGCATCGCCGACCGCCACCAGCGCCGGGATGCCGAGCTGCCGCGCGATGATCGCCGCGTGCGACGTCGCGCCGCCGCGCGCCATCACGAGCGCGGTCACGCGTTCGCGATCGAGCGACGCCAGGTCGGACGGCGTGAATTCCTCGGCCGCGAGCACGGCCTCGTCGGGCAGCGCGCGCGCGGCGCCGTTCGTATGGCCGAGCGCGCGCAGCACGCGCTTCTCGATGTCGCGCAGGTCGGCCGCGCGTTCGGCGAGCAGCGCGTCGTCGAGCTTCGACAGCGTGTCGATCTGCGTGCGGATCGTCGCGCGCCACGCGAAGCCCGCGCCCTTGCCGAGACTGATCAGGTCGCGCGCCGCGTCGACCAGCGTCGGGTCCTCCAGCAGCACGCGATGCACCGCGAAGATGCCCGCCTCGCCCACCGCACCGCGCGCCGAGGCGTTGCGCACCGTTTCGCCGAGTTCGGCGTCGACCGCCTTCAGCGCCTGGTCGAGGCGGCGGCTTTCCGCGGCCGGCGTGCCGGACGCCTGCTCGGTCGGCACGATGTCCGCATCGTCGAGACGCACCAGCGTGCCGACCGCGATGCCGGGCGCCGCGCATACGCCGGCGAGCGTGTTCGGGTCGAGCGTCGCGCCGGGTGCGTGCGCGATGGCTTGCGGCGCGGGCGACTTCAGCCGCGCCGGCTTTTCTTCCACTTCGCCGTGCGCCTCGCGCAGCAGCTCGCGCTCGACCGCATCGACGGCCTGCTGCGCGTGCGCGCCGCGCCCGACCAGTTCGACCGTCGCGCCTTCGCCGGCGCCGAGGCCGAGCAGGCCGACAACGCTCGCGATCGACGCCTTGCGGCCGTCGAACAGCACGTCTACGGTCGCATCGAACCCGCGCACGGCTTCACGCGCCCGTGCGGCCGGCCGCGCATGCAGCCCGCCCGGCTGCGCGAGCACGATCTCGCGGCGCACTTCGTTCTGCGCGGCAGCACCGGCCTGCGCCGCCTGCGCGGCGGCTTCGCCCTTGCCGCGCAGCGCGAGCAACGGCGTCTCGCCGGCGGTCGCGAAACCGCTCGCGCGCTCGACCACCTCGAACGCGTCGGAATTCGCGATCGCGATCACCGACACGAGCGAATGCGCGTGGCGCGCCACCGCGTCCTGGTCGAACTCGATCAACAGCGCGCCTGCCTCGACACGCGCGCCGGCTTCGACGTGCGCGATGAAGCCCTGTCCGTTCAGCTCGACGGTGTCGATGCCGATGTGCAGCAGCACTTCCGCGCCTTGCGGTGTCGTGATCGTGACCGCATGGCCCGTGCGCGCGAGATGCGACACGACGCCCGCGCACGGCGCGACGAGCCGGCCCGCGAGCGGGTCGATGCCGATGCCGTCGCCGAACATCCCGCCGGAGAACACCGGATCGGGCACGTCGGCCAGCGCGACGATCGGCCCCGTCAATGGGCTGAGCAGAACGATCTGATCGTGGGTGGGGCTCTTCAACTGGGATTCCTCGGCGCGTCTCATCGGCTTTCTCGGCTATCAGTGCGTTTCGGTGACTTTGTTCAGGTGGCGCGGCGTGTCGGGATTGCGCCCGCGCGCGACGGCGAGATCCGCCGCCATCACGTAGAACGAAAGAATGGCGGCGATCGGGTCGAGCGCCGAATGGGCGGACTGCGCGAGCGGCAGCACGGTGCCGGATACGCCGGGCGTCGATACGCCGGGCGTGCCGGCCGGCGCCGCGAGCAGCACGGCGGCGCCGCGGGCGCGCATGTCCGCGGCGAGCTGCAGCAGGCCGGCCTGTTCGGGCCCCGGCGGCGCGAACACGAGCAGCGGATAGTCGCGGTCGATCAGCTCCATCGGGCCGTGACGGACTTCGGCGCTCGAGAATGCCTCGGCCTGGATGCCGGACGTTTCCTTCAGCTTCAGCGCGGCTTCCTGCGCGATCGCGAGGCCCAGACCACGGCCGATGACGATCATCCGCTCGACGCCCGCGAGCGCCGCGACGGCTTGCGACCAGTCGAGCCGGCCGGCCTGCGCGAGCACGTCGGGCAGCCCGCGCAGCGCGGTCATCAGCGCGGCGTCGCGCTGCCAGTACGCGACGATCTGCGCGGACAGCGACAGCATCGCGATATAGCTCTTGGTCGCGGCGACCGACAGTTCGGGGCCGGCCAGCAGCGGCAACTGGTGCTCGCACGCATCGGCGAGCGGCGACGGCAGCACGTTCACGGCGGCGACGGTGCGCGCGCCGGCTTCGCGCAGCGCGGCCATCGTATTGACGAGATCGGGGCTCTTGCCCGACTGGGAGAACGCGATCGCGAGCTGGTCCTGCACCTTCAGCGGCGCCTGCTGCAGCGTCGCGACCGACATCGGCAGCGACGCGACCGGCACGCCGAGGCGGCTCATCGTCAGGCTCGCGAAATAGCTGGCGGCGTGATCCGAGCTGCCGCGCGCGACCGTCAGCGCGACGGCCGGCGGGTGATCGAGCAATTGGCCGGCGAGCGCTTCGACGCGCGCGGTGTCGGCGATCTGCGCGGCGACGACCTGGGCGGACTCGCGCGCTTCCTTAAGCATATTCGACAATCGATTCTCCTTCGACGTAGGTCGCGGTGAGGTTCAGGTCGCGATCGAACACCGCGAGGTCGGCCCATGCGCCGCGCTCGAGGCGGCCGCGATCGGTCACGCCGAGGTAGTCGGCCGCGTAGCGCGACATCCGGTTCGACACGTCGGCGATCGGCAGGCCGAGCGACACGAGGTTGCGCAGCGCCTGGTCCATCGTCAGCGTGCTGCCGGCGAGCGTGCCGTCGGCGAGCCGCACGCCGCCGAGGCACTTCGTCACGTGCTGGCTGCCGAGCCGGTATTCGCCGTCGGGCATGCCGGTGGCGGACGTGCTGTCGGTCACGACGTACAGGCGCGGAATCGCGCGCAGCGCAGCACGAATCGCGCCCGGGTGGACGTGCAGCAGATCGGGGATGATTTCCGCGTATTCGGCATGCGCGAGCGCCGCGCCGACGAGGCCCGGGTTGCGGTGATGCAGCGGCGACATCGCGTTGAACAGGTGCGTGAAACCGCATGCGCCGTGCTTGAGCGCGGCGACCGCGTCGTCGTAGGTCGCGAGCGAGTGGCCGAGCTGCACGCGCACGCCGCGCGCGGCCATCTCGCCGATGATCTCGATGTGGCCCGCGATTTCCGGCGCGAGCGTGACGACGCGGATCGGCGCGATCGACAGGTACTTGAGCACCTCGTCGAGCACGGCCGACACGGCCGCGTCGGGCTGCGCGCCGAGCTTGCCGGGGTTGATGTACGGCCCTTCGAGATGCACGCCGAGCACGCGGGCGCCGCCCGGCGTGCGGGCCCGCGCGGCGGTGCCGAGATTCGCGACGACTTCCATCAGTTCGTCGCGCGGCGCGGTCATCGTCGTCGCGAGCAGGCTCGTCGTGCCGAATTGCGCATGCGTGCGGACGATCGTTTCGATCGCGTCGCCGCCTTCCATCACGTCGGCGCCGCCGCCGCCATGCACGTGCAGGTCGATGAAGCCGGGCAGGATGTACGGCGCGTCGTTCTTCGCGGGATCGACGGGCGCGCCGTCGAGCGTGGTGATGCGGCCGTTCTCGCTATCGAGCGAACCGTGAATCCAGCCGTCGGGGGTGAGGATGTTTCCAGTCAGCATGACGTTCTCTTGATGATCTGGTGACGCGGGCATCCGCGTCGTGATTTGCAAATCCGTTGCATGTGCTGCGCGGGCAGTCTCGCGCGTCAGCGTTTCAGTTCGGCGACGAAGTCGTAATAGTCGTCGCGGCAATACGTTTCGCTCATTTCGATCGCGCGCTGGTCGACGCCGTAGCCGATCCGCGTGATCACCAGCAGCGCCGAGCCCGGCTTCACCGCCATCCATTTCGCGATCGCGTGCGTCGCGTTCGCCGCGCGAAAGTGCTGCAGCGCGCGCACGACGGTCATGCCGCGCGCCTCCAGGTATTCGTACAGCGATGCACCGAGCACCTGCGGATCGGGCACCACCGCCGCGGGCAGCGTCGAATGCTCGACCGCCATCACGATGCCGTCCGCGCGGCGCAGCCGTTCGAGCCGCGCCACCGTCGCGCCGGGCGCGAGGCCGAGATGCGTGAGCTCGTCGCGGCTCGCGGTGCGCAGCGTGCGCGACAGCCACACCGAATCGGGCACGAAGCCGCGCTGGCGCATCTTCGCGGTGAAGCCGACGAGGCGCGACAGCGGATCGGCAACGCGCGGCGTGATGAAGCTGCCCGCGCCGCGCGCCCGCTTGATCAGGCCCTGCTCGACCAGCAGCGCGAGGGCGCGACGCGCGGTGATCCGCGACACGCCGACCGACACCGACAGCAGCCGCTCCGACGGCAGCGCCTCGCCGGCCTGCCACGCGCCCGCGTGGATCGCGCTCGCCAGATTGCGGGCGAGCTGCAGATAGAGCGGCGTATCGTCGAGGGGATCGGGCGCCAGTTCGGCCCAGCCGGTTTCCATGTGCCTCCGCGTGTCGGACGACGATCTCCGACCGTCGAAAGTGAACGCATTATATAACCACCATAATACCAGTCAACGAACTGGTATTAGCGCTGCGGAAATCGCCGAAAGCCTTGCGCGGCAAGCGTTTTAGTACCGGCAAAGCCTTTGTTTACAACGCAGTGCGGGATAGGGATTTACCCGAAGTGGTATGCAAGGGGACAGTTCCAGTGCGTGGGCCGGCCGGGTTTCCGGCACGAATATGAGACCAGAATAGAACCAGTTTGGCTGACTGGTATGCATCGACGACAGCGCGCTGGTGCGACGCGCGGATCAGTGGAATTCCCGGCTCGACGTGCGCAGGCCGCCGAGCAGCGGCGTCAGATCCTCGAAATGCTGCGCGACGAGGTGCCGCACGTCGCTCACGACCTGCCACACGCCGGACGCCGCGAGCAGCCGCGAATCGAGTGTTTCGCGGCGCTGCCGCGCGAGCAGCTCGGGCCGGACGATCACGTTCACGCAGCCCGTTTCGTCCTCGAGCGTCATGAACATCACGCCCTTCGCGGTGCCCGGCATCTGCCGGGCGATCACGAGCCCGCATGCGCGTGCGAGCCGGCCGTCGGGACGGTCGCGCAACTCGGCCGCCGACGACAGCCGCTGCGCGCGCAAGGCCGGCCGCAGCAACGCGACCGGATGGCGGTTCAGCGTGAGGCCGGTGGTGTGATAGTCGGCGAGGATGTCGTCGGCTTCCGACGGCGCGCCGAGCGCGGGCTGCTCCACCTCGTCGATCGGCGCGGCGGCGAGCAGGTCGCGCTCCGGCGCCGCGGCGACGGCCTGCCACAACGCATCGCGACGATGGCCGGCGAGCGTCGCGAGCGCATTCGCGGCGGCGAGCGCTTCGAGATCGCGACGTTCGAGTTGCGCGCGGCGCGCGAGGGTGTCGACGTTGTCGAACGGGCCGGCGGCGCGTGCGGCTTCGATGCGCCGCGCGGCGGCTTCGCTCAGGCCGCGCACGAGCGACAGGCCGAGCCGCACGGCCGGCTGACCGTGCGGCGGCGGCTGGTCGGGCAACGCTTCGAGCGCGGCTTCCCAGGTGCTTTGCGTCACGTCGATCGGCAGCACCTTCACGCGGTGACGCTTCGCGTCCTGCACGAGTTGCGACGGCGGGTAGAACCCCATCGGCTGGCTGTTCAGCAGCGCGGCGAGAAAGATCGCGGGTTCGTGGCATTTGAGCCAGCTGCTCGCGTACGCGAGTTTCGCGAAGCTCGCGGCGTGGCTTTCGGGGAACCCGTATTCGCCGAAGCCTTTGATCTGCTCGAAGATCTGTTCGGCGAATTCGCGTGTGTAGTTGCGTTCGAGCATGCCGCTGATGATCTTGTCCTGATATTTCTCGAGATTGCCCTTGCGCTTCCACGCGGCCATCGCACGACGCAAGTCATCCGCTTCGCCAGGTGTAAAACCCGCGGCGACGATCGCAATCTGCATCACCTGTTCCTGGAAGATCGGCACACCCAGCGTACGAACGAGCACTTCCTTGAGCGCGTCGCTCGGATACGTGACCTCGCCCTCCTCTTCACCGGCCACGATCCTGCGCCGCTGCAAATACGGATGCACGGCGCCGCCTTGAATCGGACCGGGCCGCACGATCGATACCTGAACGACGAGATCGTAGTAGTTGCGCGGCTTCAGCCGCGGCAGCATCGACATCTGCGCACGCGATTCGATCTGGAACACGCCGACGGTATCGGCACGGCAGATCATGTCGTAGGTTGCCTTGTCATCCTGCGGAATGTGTTTCAGCGTGAATGGCTTGCCGTCCTTCGCTGGCCCGCGCCATGCGGTGCGCAGGTCGAACGCGCGATGCAGCGCCGACAGCATGCCGAGCGCGAGCACGTCGACCTTCATCAGCCCGAGCGCTTCGAGATCGTCCTTGTCCCACTGGATCACGCGCCGCCCGTCCATCGCCGCGTTCTCGACCGGCACGAGCCGCGTGAGCTTGCCGCGGCTGATCACGAAGCCGCCCGAATGCTGCGACAGGTGGCGCGGGAAGTTGAGCAAGCGCCCGGCCAGTTCGGCCCATGTGCGAATCAGCGGCGTTTCGGGATCGAGCCCGGTCGACGCGAATTGCCGCAGCAGATCGCGACTGCCGTCGAACCAGCGATGCCCCTTCGCGACGCGATCGACCAGCATCGGATCGACGCCGAGCGCCTTGCCGGTTTCGCGCAGCACGCCGCGCGGACGATACGTCGAAACGGCAGCCGCGAGCGCGGCGCGATCCTTGCCGTATTTTGCGTAGATGTGCTGGATCACTTCTTCGCGGCGCTGATGCTCGAAGTCGACGTCGATATCCGGCGGCTCGCCGCGTTCCTCGCTGATGAAACGCTCGAACAGCATCGTGCTTTGCTCGGGATTCACTTCGGTGATGCCGAGGCAATAACAGACGACCGAGTTCGCGGCCGAGCCACGGCCCTGGCACAGGATGTTCTGGCTGCGCGCGTATTTGACGATGTCGTAGACGGTCAGGAAGAACGGCTCGTAGCTCAGCCGGGCGATCAGGTCGAGTTCATGGCGGATCTGCTTGTCGACCTTCTCCGGGATGCCCTGCGGATAACGCACCGCCGCTCCGGCGAAGGTTTCCTGTTCCAGATAGCGCGTCGGCGTCAGTCCCGCCGGCACGATCTCGTCGGGATACTCGTAACGCAGCGAGTCGAGTTCGAAATCGCATGCATCGAACATCGCGCACGTCTCCGCGATCTCGGCCGACGAAAACAACTTCGCGATCCGCCCGCGCGAACGCAGATGCTGCTCCGCATTCGGCGCGAGCGCGTACCCGCATTCGGAGACCGGCATCCCGACGCGAATCGCCGTCATCACGTCCTGCAGCGGCTTGCACGAGCGCACGTGCATCGTCACGTCGCCCAGCGCGACGAGTCGCACGCCGCGCCGTTTGCCGGCCTCGCGAATCTCGTCGCGCTGCGCGCCGTCCAGCGCGCGCTGCAACTGCACGAGCCCGAGCCGCGCCCGCTCGCCGAACATCGCGCGAAACCACGCGACCTGCGCATCGAGCACGTCCGCCCGCACCGGGTACGTCGGCACGAGAATCGCGAAGCAGTCGGGCATGCCGCGCAAGTGGGCAAACTCCGCCGGCGGCGCCGACAGCATCCGCGACGTCAGCTGGTAAGTGCCCTTCGGCGATGCCATCCGCCGCCACGAAATCAACTCGGAAAGATTGCCGTACCCTTCGCGGTTCTGCGCGAGCAGCACGAGCCCGAACGCACCGGGGCCCGGGTCGTGGCCGGGCGCGACGTCATCCGGCGTGACGTCGAAATACGAACCGATGACGAGCGGCAATCCGTTCGCCTTCGCCGCGACATGCATGCGCGGCGCGCCGGCGAGCGAGCATTCGTCGGTGATCGCGATCCCGCGATAGCCGAGTTCCACCGCACGCTCAACCAGTTCGTCCGCATGCGACGCGCCATGCAGGAACGAAAAGTTCGAACGGCAGAACAACTCCGCGTAATCGGGCAGCCCGCTGAAATCCGCCATCATCTTCGTTCACCCGAACAGGCCGTGCAGGAACCAGTGCGGTTCGGACTCGTTCCCCGCTCGTTCCCTGAACACCCAATAGCACGCACCGGCTTCGTCCTGCGCGACGTGGTAATCGCGTGCCGCGAGCTGACCATCGAACCACCCGGCCTCGATCCGCTCCGCCGACGACATCATCCTCAGCGGCGTATGGAATACCGGCCGCTCGCCACGCATCAGCAACGGCAGCGGTTCGGCCAGCAACCACGCGGGGCGCGGCGGCACGGCCGGCGGCCCGCCGGCCGGCTTGCCCGCCTGCGCATCGAGCGGCAACCAGCGGTTCGCGGCTTCGGGCCGATGATCGGCGACGGGCGCCGCGCGCAGCACGTTCTCCGCGCCGAGCCGCGCGACCAGCAACTCGAGCAACCGCTCGCGGGTTTCCCGCGTACCGCCCGGCTCGGGAAAAAGATCGTCGGCCGGCGGCGCGACCGATTCGACGCGCGTGGCCTTCAGACGCACCGCGATCACCGCGGCCGGCAGCTCGACGCGCGCGAGCCGCTCGCCGAGCAGCCGCATGAAATGCCCCTCGTCGCGCACGGGGGCGGCGAACGCGAGCGCGAGCGGGGTCGGCGGCACGGCCTGGCGGCCGCGTTCGTGCTCGAGATCGAACGTCATCGCGGCGAGCGACAGGTGCCGCGCGGCCAGCCAGCCGCACAGCTGCACGACGAGCCGCCGCGCGGCGAACAGCACGGCTTCCGCGTATTCGACGCGCTCCGGCAACTCGAGCCGCACGTCGAACACGGGCGGCACCGCCATCCACGCCAGCGGCTCGACCGCTTCGCCGTACGCACGATCGAGCGCGGCCAGCAACGCGGGACCGCAGCGTCGCTGCAGCCCTGCGCGCGGCAGACGGCGCAGATCGGCGAGCGTGCGGCAGCCGAGACCGTCGAACCAGCCCGCATACGGACGCGCATCGGGCAGCAGCACACACGGCAGCCGGTCGAGCGTGCGGACGAGCGAGGCCTGGCGTGCGACGCGGCGCAGGCTACGTGCGCGGGCCGACGTGCGCGCGAGCAGCCATGCGCCGCGCCCGGTCGGCGCGGCGGACAGGCGCGCCGCGTAGCCGAGCGCCGCGAGCGTCGCACGCACCTGGCGGCACAGCGACGGCAGCCCGCCGAACAGCCGCAGGCTCGGGCCGACGTCGACGATCAGCGTGGCTTCGTCGTCGAGCGCGACGCACGGCGAGAAACGCAGCAGCGCGAGCGCGACCGCGCGCAGCGCATCGGCTTCGCGCGCGGGATCGCGTTCGACGAGTTGCGTATCGGGCGCGAGCGTGAGCACGCCGCCGCGCTTCATGCCCGCGCGCACGCCCTGCCGGCGCGCGGCCGCGTCGGCGATCAGCACGACGCCCTGCTCGAGCACCGCGCAGCCGGCCTCGCCGGCCGCCGCGTCAGACGGCGGCGGGGCGCACACGTCGAGCGGCAGGCGCGGCAGATGGATGCCGAGCAAGACGCGCATAGCGGCTCTCCACGATGGGCGACGGCAAATCGAGCACGAGCGGCTCGCTGCGCGCGGGCCCGCGACGCTTGACGATGTCGAGCGACACGCCGCCCGGCACCGGATACAGCGCGACGCGCAGCACGGCCGGCGACGGCTGTCGCGCGGCCGACAGCGGACGCAGCATCACGAACAGCGTGTCGCCCGTGCGCGCGGCCGCGAGATGCAGGCGCCGCAGCGCATCGGGCCGCGCGTCCTGCCAGAGCAGCAGCGCGCCGCAACAGCCGGTCTTGAGCGCCTGCTCGGCGGCCCACAACGCATCGGTACGGCTACCGGCGCGCAGCCACAGCAGCGTGTCGGCCGGCACGCCGAGACTGGCGAGCGCGGTGGCATGCGGCGACTGCGGCGGCGCGACGAGCGCGAGCGGCCGCCGCACGCTGACGGTGCGGGCAAGCGCCGGCGCAAGCAGCCGCATCTCGCCGCAGCCCGGCTGCGCGGCCAGCAGTTCGACGAGGCCGCCGACCGGCCAGCCGCCGCCCGGCAGCTCGGCCGACAGCGGCGCGAAGCCCGTGTCGATCGTGCGCGGGCCGCCGCGCGCGAGCTGCGAGCCGCGCCAAAGGGACGGATGAAGGGATTCGGGAGTAATGGAGGATGCGAGCATGACGCCACCCACAACTGTATGGATATACAGTATATGGCAATGCGCGCGCGTCGCACAGCACCGGTGCAAAACCGGTTTTCGTCGGAAGAAACCGGGGAGAAGCCGGCGCGCCCGTCATGTCACGGTGCGCCGGCCCGTCAGCCGTCGGTCAGCAGCCCGTCAGCCGAGCAGCAACGCGTCGTCGTCGAGCTGCTCGTGCCGCACCTTCTCGAACATCTGCAGCAGATCCGGCACGTCCAGCCCCTTGCGCGCGTCGCCCGACACGTCGAGCACGACCTGCCCCTGGTGCAGCATCACCGTGCGGTCGCCGTAGTCGAGCGCCTGCCGCATGCTGTGCGTGACCATCATCGTCGTCAGCTTGCTCTCGGCGACGATGCGCGCGGTCAGCTCCAGCACGAACGCGGCCGTCTTCGGATCGAGCGCGGCCGTGTGCTCGTCGAGCAGCAGGATCCGCGACGGCCGCAGCGACGCCATCAGCAGGCTCACGGCCTGCCGCTGGCCGCCCGACAGCAGCCCGATCCGGTCGGTCAGCCGGTTTTCCAGCCCGAGGTTCAGCAGCCGCAGCTTGTCGCGGAACAGCTCGCGCGACGGCCGGTCGAGCGCCGCCCGGAAGCCGCGCCGCGCGCCGCGCGCCATCGCGAGCGCCATGTTCTCCTCGATCGTCAGCGCCTCGCAGGTGCCGGCCATCGGGTCCTGGAACACGCGCGCGACGAGGTGCGCGCGGTCCCACGCGGCCTTGCGCGTCACATCCGTGCCGTCGATCGCGATGCGTCCCGCATCGACGCGCTGGTCGCCGCTGACCGCATTGAGGAAGGTCGACTTGCCGGCGCCGTTCGAGCCGATCACCGCGACGAACTGGCCGTCGGGAATCTCGAGCGACAGCCCGCGCAGCGCGCGCGTCTCGATCGGCGTGCCGGGATTGAACGTGAGTTTGAGATCGTGTGCGGACAGCATGTCATGCCCCTCCGTTCTTGCGCGCGAACAGCTTCTTGCGCGTCGCCGGCAGCACCAGCGCGATCGTGACGAGCGCGGCCGTCACGAGGTTCAGGTCCTGCGCCTTCAGGCCGATGAATTCGCTGTTCAGCGCGAGCGCGATGAAGAAGCGGTAGACGATCGCGCCGAGCACGACGGCAAGCGTCGTCAGCACCAGCCGGCGCGCCGGCAGCAGCGTCTCGCCGATGATCACGGCGGCCAGCCCGATCACGATCGTGCCGATCCCCATCGAGATGTCCGAGCCGCCCTGCGTCTGCGCGAACAGGGCGCCCGCGAGCGCGACGAGCGCGTTCGACAGCGCCATCCCGGCAAGCGTCGCCCGGCCGGTCGCGATGCCCTGCGCGCGCGCCATCCGCGGGTTCGCGCCGGTCGCGCGCATCGCGAGGCCGAGCTGCGACGAGAAGAACCAGTCGAGGCCGAGCTTCGCGATCACGACGACGATCGCGAGCAGCGCCGGGCGCAGCACGTAATCGGGCATCCAGTCGGGCTGCAGCACGGTGAAGAGCGTCGGCTCGGTGATCAGCGGCACGTTCGGCCGGCCCATGATCCGCAGGTTCACCGAGTAGAGCGCGATCATCATCAGGATACTGGCGAGCAGATCCATGATCTTCAGGCGCACGTTCAGCCAGCCGGTGACGAAGCCGGCCAGCGCGCCCGCGACGATCGCGAGCAGCGTCGCGGAAAACGGGTCATGGCCGGCCGAGATCAGCGTCGCGGCGACGGCGCCGCCGAGCGGAAAGCTGCCGTCGACGGTGAGGTCGGGGAAGTTGAGGATGCGAAACGAGATCAGCACCCCGAGGGCGACGAGGCTGAAGATCAGGCCGATCTCCAGTGCGCCCAGAAACGAGAACAGAGACATGATGGGGAAATCCTGTTGCTTCCCGGCCGGACGTGTACGGCCGGGCGAAGCGAACGGGCGGCCCCGGGTGGGAGCCGCCCGTCCGGCGATGTCGTCGAGGCCCGGATCGGGCCTGCAAGCGCGGCGGTCGGGCCGCGGCTTACTTGATGACCGTCTTCGCTTCCTTCACGAGATCCGGCGACAGCGTGACGCCCTGCTTCGCGGCCGCGCCCGTATTCACGAACAGTTCGAGGTTGCTGCTCGTCTCCGACGCGATCGCGCCCGGCTTCTCGCCCTTCAGGATGCGCGCGACGACCCTGCCCGTCTGGCGGCCGAGGTCGCCGTAGTTGATGCCGAGCGCCGCGATGCCGCCGCGCTTCACGCTGTCGGTGTCGCCCGCGACGAGCGGAATCTTCGCTTCGTTCGCGACCTTCACCAGCGCTTCGTACGCGGACACGACGTTGTTGTCGGTATTCGTGTAGATCACGTCGACCTTGCCGATCAGGCTCTTCGCGGCCGGGCCGATGTCGACGGTGCGCGGCGCGGCCGCTTCCTTCAGCGTCATCCCCTGCTTCGCGAGGATCTCCTTGAGCTCCTTCACGACGACGACCGAATTCGCCTCGCCCGGGTTGTAGACCATGCCGACCGTCTTCGCATTCGGCACGACGCGCTTGATCAGCGCGACCTGGCGATCGAGCGGCAGCTTGTCGGACACGCCCGTCACGTTGGTGCCCGACGGGCCCCAGCCCTTCACGAGCTGCGCGGCGACCGGGTCGGTGACGCCCGAGTAGACGACCGGCACGCTCTTCGTCGCGGCGACGACCGACTGCGCGGCCGGCGTTGCGATCGCGACGATCACGTCGGGCTTGTCGCCGACGAACTTGCGCGCGATCTGCGCGGCCGTGCCGGTGTTGCCCTGCGCGCTCTGGTATTCCCACTTGAGCTTGTCGTCGCCGTAACCTTCCGCCTTCAGTTCGGCGCGCACGCCGTCGCGGATCGCATCGAGCGCCGGATGGTCGACGATCGACAGCACCTTGACGGTCTGTGCATGCGCGGCGCCTGCCAGCGCGAGTGCGGCGACGCCGGCCGTGATCGAACGGATCGCGAAAGTCTTGAATCGCTTCATGGGTGAGTCTCCCCCGTATTGTGTCGGTTCTGGATGATGGATTCCCGCCGCCGTCGGGCGGGCGCCGCCCGTGCGTACGAGACGCGGGCGATCGGCCCGCGCACGCTCCGGGAAAGCGTGCAGCGGCGAACGCACGAGGATACCATTTCCGCAGACCACCGCCTGACTCCGTGCTTTCGCGCGGCGCGCCGGACACAACCTCGCCGAGGCCCCGAGAAAGCGCGCCAAGCCTTGCCGGTGGCGGCGCCGATCCGCGTCGGCCAATGCGTCGGCCGCGCATGCGGCTTTACGCTATGCTGTCGGCCGACCCAATCCACTCCACCGGAGGGCAGATGAAACGGGGTATCCGAGCCGCCGCATTCGCAGCATTCACCGCCGTCGCGCTGACACTCCCGGGCGCGGCGTTCGCGCTGACCGACGGCAACGCGCAATACGACGACTGCATGCTCAACGCGCTGCGCGAAAGCCGCAACGGCGCGGCGGCCCAGTTGATCCAGCGCTCGTGCGACGCGCTGTACCGCAACAACGCGATGCTGCTGCCGCGCGAACGGCGCTTTCACGAGTGCGTCGTGCAGTCGCTACCCGGCGTGCGCGACAACTACGCGATCCAGCAGATCATGTCGATCTGCTCGCGGCGCGGGGAGATGTAGGCATAGGCGCGCGTGCCGCGCCAATGAAAAAAGGGCCTGCGTGTGAACTGACCCCACGAAGTTGGACGGTTAAAATCTAAGCGGCCAAGGGCTGAGTCCTGTATTGCACGGGACTCAGCCCATTTAATTTCAGCTTGATGCGTTCGTGGTTGTAGTAGTGAATGTAGCGG
>NZ_JACCQA010000040.1:0-70904 GCF_015712215.1 Burkholderia sp. 9779_493 | reverse complement strand
GGCGGGCACGTCGTAGAGCGGCGCGACCGTCAGCGTCAGCCCGTGGCGGCCGGTGACGCGCACGCGGCAGCCGGCGGCCAGCGGCGTGCTGCTCGCCACGCGCCAGCGCTCGCCGTGCACGCGCGCCCAGCCGGCGGCCGACGGCGCGGCGTCGGTCGCGCCATGCGGCTGGTCCGGCTGCAGGCCGTCGTCGAGCACTTCGCCGATGCTGCCGAGCATCGCCTCGGCGCCCGTCACGACCGGGCGGCGCCGCGCGCGCAGCGCGACGCTCGACACGCCCGCGACGAGCAGCGCGCCGCCGAGCGCCAGGCTCGCGATCACGGGCCACGGAATCCCGTAGCCGGGCACGTCGGTGTCGATCAGCATCAGCGCGCCGATCGTGAACGCGACGATCCCGCCGAACCCGAGCACGCCGAAGGTCGGCAGGAACGCTTCCGCGACGAGGCAGCCGAGCCCGAGCAGCACGAGGCCGAGGCCCGCATAGCTGATCGGCAGCAACTGCATCGCGAACAGTCCGACCAGCAGGCAGATCGTGCCGGCGACGCCCGGCAGCACGAAACCGGGGTTCGCGAATTCGAAGAAGAGGCCGTAGATGCCGATCGTCAGCAGGATCAGCGCGACGTTCGGATCGGCGATGATCGCGAGGAACCGGCTGCGCCAGTCGGGCGCGAGCACGACGAGCGGCGCGTGCGCGGTCGCGAGATGCAGCGTGCCGGCAGTCGTCGTCACCGTGCGGCCGTCGAGCTGGCGCGCGAGGTCGGCCGGGTCCGGCGCGATCACGTCGACGACGTGCTGCGCGCGCGCTTCGTTCGCCGACAGGCTCACGGCCTCGCGCACCGCGCGCTCGGCCCATTCGACATTGCGTCCGCGCAATTGCGCGAGGCCGCGGATGTATGCGGAAGCGTCCTGGATCGCCTTGCGGATCTCGGTCGATTGCGTATCGGTCGGCAGCACGGCAGCCGCGTCCGACACGCCAGACGCACCCGATGCACCGGTCGGTCGCGGCGCGGCGGGATTCGCGCCTGGCGGCGCCGCGCCGCCGATGCCGAACTGCACGGGCGACGCCGCGCCGAGGTTGGTGCCGGGCGCCATCGCCGCGAAGTGGCTCGCATAGACGATGTAGGTGCCCGCGCTCGCCGCCCGCGCGCCGCCCGGCGCGACGAAGGCGGCGACCGGCACCGGCGAGCGGAGGACGGCCTTGATGATCTGCCGCATCGACGTATCGAGGCCGCCGGGCGTGTCGAGCTGAAGGATCGCGAGCGGCGCATGCTCGCGGGCCGCGCGGTCGAGCGAACGCACGATGAAATCGGCGCTGGCCGGGCCGATCGCGCCGTTGACGGGAATCACGACGACCGGATGCGCGGCGGGCGCGTCGGCCGATGGCGGCGCGGCGAGCGCGGCGCACACGACGAGCAGCGCCGCGAACAGCGCGGCGCGCGCGACCCGCGCGGACAGCGGGTGACGGGGGCGGCCGTCGGGCGCGGCAGGCGCCGGCGGCGGGCCATGACGGTGAAAGCGCATCGGGACGTCCGGGCGGCGCACGGCCGCGTGCCGTCCGGCTGGCGGAAAGGGCGTAGGCCCGATGCTTGAAGATTAGGCGGTTTCGGCGCAAAGCGCGAAGGCGAGGCGGGCCGGCCGCGCCTTCAGCCGGCGCCGCCGCCGCGCGCGAGCGCTTCTTCCCGAAACTCGGCCGGGCTGCGCCCGCTCCATTTGCGGAACGCGCGGTAGAACGCGCTCGGTTCCGCGAAACCGGTCGCGGCCGCGACGTCGGCGATCGTGCGGGCGGGGTCGGCCAGCGCCTCGAACGCGAGATCGCGCCGCAGCGTGTCCTTGATCGACTGGTACGCGTGGCCTTCCTGATGCAGCTTGCGGCGCAGCGTGGCCTCGGCCACGTGCAGCCGCGCGGCCATCCCGCCCGCGCCCGGCCACGCGGCGGGCGGCATCCCGCGCAGCACCGCGCGCACGCGTTGCGCGAGCGCGTTCGGATTGCGGTACTTGACGATGAAGCTGGCCGGCGCGTTGCGCAGAAACGTTTTCAGCGTCTTCGCATTCTGCACGACCGGCAGCGTCGCGAATTCGGGATCGAAATCGACATACGACTCGGGCTCGTTGAAGCGCATGTCGTCGCAGAACATCGACGGGTATTCGTGATCGGCCGGTGGCGTGTCGCAGCGGAAGCTCGCATGCAGCAGCGGAATGCGCCGCCCGATCAGCCAGCAGGTGAGGCCGTACACGATGATGAAATAGGTCGCGTACGTGAACATCGCGGGCGTCGCGCCGTTGTTGCGGTGCACGAAACGCAGCCGCACGCGCTGCGGGTTCGCGTCGAGCTCCGCGTGGAGGTCGTCGAGCACGCAGTGCATGAAGTTCACCGCGCGCGCCATCGCGTGCAGCCCGTCGCGCGCCGACAGCGCGGCCTGGCTCATCGCGATGAAGCTGCCGCTGCGCATCGGGTGGCGATCCTGCCCGAAAAACTCGTCGTCGAGCGTGCGCGCGATCGCGTTCCACAGCGCGCCGTATTGCTGCGCGGACACGCGTGCGCGCGGCTGCCCGAGCAGCGCGGGCGCGATGCCGGCCTGCGCGAGCAGCGGCTCGGCCGCGACGCCGCGCCGCGTGGCCAGCGCGACGCTGTACGCGACGAGGCTGATCGCGACGGTTCCCTTGTCTTCCTGCTTCATCGGTGTCGCCGGTGTGGCAAAAACGCTCAGTGTAAATGAGCGACGCGAGCATCGAACAGTCGCGCGTGCTTGCCTACACTTGTTGCATCGAAACGCAAGGACGGTCGCGCCCGGCGGCCGCGGGAGATAGCAGCACCATGGACGAGCTTTACACCGAAGACCAGCGGATGATCCGCGATGCGGCGCGCGCTTTTGCCACCGAGATGCTGGCGCCGAACGCCGCGCAGTGGGACCACGACGCGCACCTGCCCGACGCGATCGTCGCGCAGCTCGGCGAGCTCGGCCTGCTCGGGATGATCGTGCCGCAGGAGCTGGGCGGCTCGTATACGGACTACGTGGCGTATGCGCTGGCGATGGAGGAAGTGGCGGCCGGCGACGCCGCGTGCGCGACGATGATGAGCGTGCACAACTCGGTCGGCTGCGGGCCGATCCTCGGCTTCGGCACGCCCGCGCAGAAGGACCGCTGGCTGGCCGACATGGCGGCCGGTCGCGTGATCGGCGCGTTCTGCCTGACCGAGCCGCATGCCGGTTCCGAAGCGAACAACCTGCGCACGCGGGCCGAGCTGCGCGACGGCCAATGGGTGCTGAACGGCGCGAAGCAGTTCGTGACCAACGGCCAGCGCGCCGGTGTCGCGATCGTTTTTGCCATGACCGACCCGGAAGCCGGCAAGCGCGGCATTTCCGCGTTCCTGGTGCCGACCGACACGCCGGGCTTCATCGTCGGCAAGCCCGAGAAGAAGATGGGCATCCGCGCGTCGGATACGTGCCCGATCACGTTCGAGAACTGCGCGATTCCGGAAGACAACCTGCTCGGCAATCGCGGCGAAGGGCTGAAGATCGCGCTGTCGAACCTCGAAGGCGGCCGCATCGGCATCGCCGCGCAGGCGCTCGGCATCGCGCGCGCCGCGTTCGACAAGGCGCGCCGCTATGCGGGCGAGCGCGTGCAGTTCGGCAAGCCGATCGCCGAGCATCAGGCGATCCAGCAGAAGCTCGCCGACATGGCCGTGCAGATCAACGCCGCGCGCCTGCTCGTGCATCACGCGGCGAAGCTGCGCACGGCCGGGCTGCCGTGCCTGTCGGAAGCGTCGCAGGCGAAGCTGTTCGCGTCCGAGATGGCCGAGCGCGTGTGTTCGGATGCGATCCAGATTCACGGCGGCTACGGCTACCTGGTCGATTACGAAGTCGAGCGTCACTATCGCGACGCGCGCATCACGCAGATTTACGAAGGCACCAGCGAAGTGCAACGGATGGTGATCGCGCGGCAGCTTTGAGTCGCGACGGTCGCGCCGGGACGACAGCATCACGCAGGGCACGAGGGCAGCGCGGTGAACGCGGCACGCAACGACGTGACCGTGCGCCGTGCAACACGGAACCGGGCAGGTGCTGCAGCACCTGCACCGGTTGAGCGCTGGGCATGGAGACTGGACGGAGACGACACATGACGGTACAGGCATTCCTGGACGCACGCGACTTTCTGCTGCGCCATCGCACCGACTACGACACCGCATACCGCGATTTCGAATGGCCGGTGCTCGATGCGTTCAACTGGGCGCTCGACTACTTCGACCCGATGGCGCGCGGCAACGACCAGCCCGCGCTGTGGATCGTCGACGCGGCGACCGGCACGGGCGATCCGTATTCGTTCGCGCAGATGTCCGAGCGTTCGTCGCGGATCGCGAACTGGCTGCGCGCGATCGGCGTCGTGCGCGGCGACCGCATCCTGCTGATGCTGCCGAACCGGGTCGAGCTGTGGGACGCGATGCTGGCCGCGATGAAGCTCGGCGCGATCGTGCTGCCCGCCACCACGCAACTGTCGCCCGACGACGTGCGCGACCGCGTGCAGATCGGCGGCGCGAAATACGCGATCGTCGACGAGAACGAAGCCGCGAAATTCGAACAGCCCGATCTCGGCCTCGCGCAGAAGATCGTCGCCGGCGCGCCGCGCGCGGGCTGGCTCGCGATGAACGACGGCTATGCGGCGAGCGCTGCGTTCGAGCCGGACGCCGTCACGCACGCGAACGATCCGATGCTGCTGTACTTCACGTCCGGCACGACGTCGAAGCCGAAGCTCGTCGAGCACACGCACCGCACCTATCCGGTCGGCCATCTGTCGACGATGTACTGGGTCGGCCTGCAGCCGGGCGACATCCACTGGAACATCAGCTCCCCGGGCTGGGCGAAGCACGCGTGGAGCTGCTTCTTCGCGCCGTGGAATGCGCAGGCGTGCGTGTTCGCGTTCAACTATGCGCGCTTCGAGCCGAAGGTCGTGCTCGATGCGCTCGTCAAGTATCGCGTGACGACGCTGTGCGCGCCGCCGACCGTGTGGCGCATGCTCGTGCAGCAGCCGCTCGCGTCGTTCGACGTGAAGCTGCGCGAGATCGTCGGCGCGGGCGAGCCGCTGAATCCCGAGATCATCGAGCGCGTGAAGAAGGCGTGGAACATCTCGATTCGCGACGGCTACGGCCAGACCGAGACGACCTGCCTGATCGGCAACTCGCCGGGCCAGCCGGTGGTCGCGGGCTCGATGGGCCGGCCGCTGCCCGGCTACCGGATCGCGCTGCTCGATCCGGACGGCGCGCCGGTGACCGAAGGCGAGGTCGCGCTGCCGATCGGTGGCGACGTCGCGCGCCCGGTCGGGCTGATGAAGGGCTACGCGAACAATCCCGATGCGACGGCCCATGCGATGCGCGACGGCCACTACCGCACGTCGGACATCGCGATGCGTCGCGACGACGGCTACTACGTGTACATCGGCCGCGCGGACGACGTGTTCAAGTCGTCCGACTACCGGCTGAGCCCGTTCGAACTGGAAAGCGTGCTGATCGAGCATCCGGCGATCGCGGAAGCGGCCGTCGTGCCGAGCCCGGACCCGGTGCGGCTGTCGGTGCCGAAGACCTTCATCACGCTGCGCCAGGGCTATGAAGAAAGCCCCGCGCTCGCGCTGGAGATCTTCCGCTTCTCGCGCGAGAAGCTCGCGCCGTACAAGCGTATCCGTCGCCTGCAATTCGCGGAACTGCCGAAGACGATCTCCGGGAAGATTCGCCGCGTCGAGCTGCGCCGCCGCGAGATCGAGCGCGGCGACGACGCGACCGAACGTATGCCCGGCGAATACTGGGAAGAAGATTTCGCCGCCGAACTGAAATGACCGGCCGCGGGTCGCGCGTGCTGCTTTTTTCCGCGCGTCGCCCGCCGCCTCGCTGAACCGAACCGGCCGCGCGTCGCACGACGCCACGCGGCCCACTGCAAGGAGAGTGCTCTGATGAACGCGAATCCGACGCCCCGCACGGGGCAAGACGTGCCGACGGTCAAGCTGCTGATCGACGGCGCCTTCGTCGAGTCCGCCACGAACGAGTGGCGCGACATCGTCAACCCGGCGACGCAGCAGGTGCTCGCACGCGTGCCGTTCGCGACCGTCGCGGAAGTCGACGCGGCCGTGCAGGCCGCGCACGCCGCGTATGCGACGTGGAAGAACACGCCGATCGCCGCGCGCATGCGCATCATGCTCAAGTTCCAGGATCTGGTGCGCGCGAACCAGCAGCGCATCGCGAAGACGCTGACGGCCGAGCAGGGCAAGACGATTCCCGATGCCGAAGGCGACATCTTCCGCGGCCTCGAAGTGGTCGAGCACGCATGCTCGATCGGCACGCTGCAGCTCGGCGAATTCGCGGAGAACGTCGCGGGCGGCGTCGACACCTACACGCTGCGCCAGCCGCTCGGCGTGTGCGCGGGCATCACGCCGTTCAATTTTCCCGCGATGATTCCGCTGTGGATGTTCCCGATGGCGATCGTGTGCGGCAACACGTTCGTGCTGAAGCCGTCCGAGCAGGACCCGATGTCGACGATGGAGCTCGTCGAGCTCGCGCTGGAAGCCGGTGTACCGAAAGGCGTGCTGAACGTCGTGCACGGCGGCAAGGAAGTCGTCGATGCGATCTGCACGCATCCGCTCGTGAAGGCGATCTCGTTCGTCGGCTCGACCGCCGTCGGCACGCACGTGTACAACCTCGGCAGCCAGCACGGCAAGCGCGTGCAGTCGATGATGGGCGCGAAGAACCACGCGATCGTGCTGCCCGACGCGAACCGCGAGCAGACGATCAACGCGCTCGTCGGCGCGGGTTTCGGCGCGGCCGGCCAGCGCTGCATGGCGACTTCCGTCGCGGTGCTGGTGGGCAACGCGCGCGACTGGCTGCCCGACATCGTCGCGAAGGCGAAGACGCTGAAGGTCAACGCGGGCTCGGAAGCGGGCACCGACGTCGGGCCGGTCGTGTCGCGCGGCGCGAAGGCGCGGATTCTGTCGCTGATCGACATGGGCATCAAGGAAGGCGCGAAGCTCGAACTCGACGGCCGCGACGTGAAGGTCGCCGGCTTCGAGGAAGGCAACTTCATCGGCCCGACGATCTTTTCCGGCGTGACGACCGACATGACGGTCTACACGCATGAAATCTTCGGACCGGTGCTGGTCGTGATGGAAGTCGACACGCTCGACGACGCGATCGCGCTGGTCAACGCGAACCCGATGGGCAACGGCGTGGGCATCTTCACGCAGAGCGGCGCGGCGGCACGCAAGTTCCAGAGCGAGATCGACGTCGGCCAGGTCGGCATCAACATCCCGATCCCGGTGCCCGTGCCGTTCTTCAGCTTCACCGGTTCGCGCGGCTCGAAGCTCGGCGATCTCGGCCCGTACGGCAAGCAGGTCGTGCAGTTCTACACGCAGACCAAGACGGTCACCGCGCGCTGGTTCGACGACGACACGACGGCTGGCCCGGTGAATACGACGATCCGGCTGCACTGAGCGGCGGAGGACACCAACATGAAAATCGGATTTATCGGCCTCGGCCACATGGGCGCGCCGATGGCGCTGAACCTGCTGAAAGCCGGCCACGACGTGCACGCGTTCGACCTGAGCGCCGACGCGTTGCGCGCGCTGCAGGACGCCGGCGCGCAGGTGGCAGCTTCCCCGCGCGATGCGGCATCGGGCGCGACGTTCGTGATCACGATGCTGCCGGCCGCGCCGCACGTGCGCTCGGTGCTGTCCGGCGAGAACGGCGTGCTGGCCGGCCTCGGCGCGGGCGCGACCGTGATCGATTCGAGCACGATCGACCCGGCGAGCGCGCAGGCGTTCGGCGCGCTGGTGCGCGAGCACGGCGGCGCGTTCGTCGATGCGCCGGTGTCGGGCGGCACCGGCGGCGCGGCGGCCGGCACGCTGACCTTCATGGTCGGCGGCAGCGACGCGGATTTCGAGTGCGTGAAGCCGGTGCTCGCCGGCATGGGCAAGAACATCGTCCACTGCGGCGCGACGGGCATGGGGCAGGTCGCGAAGGTCTGCAACAACCTCGTGCTCGGCATCTCGATGGCGGCGGTGTCGGAGGCGATGTCGCTCGGCGTCGCGCTCGGCATCGACCCGAAGGTGCTGGCCGGCATCGTCAACACGTCGACCGGCCGCTGCTGGAGCTCGGACACCTACAACCCGTATCCGGGCGTGATCGAAACCGCGCCGTCGTCGCGCGGCTACTCGGGCGGCTTCGGCACCGACCTGATGCTGAAGGATCTCGGCCTCGCGAACGATGCGGCGAAGCAGGCGCGCCAGCCCGTCTATCTCGGCGCGCTCGCGCAGCAGCTGTACCAGACGATGAGCAGCCGCGGCGACGGCCAGCTCGATTTCTCGGCGGTGATCCGCCTGTATCAACCGGCCACGAAGAAGGACGCGTGATGATCGAACTCGACTACGTCGACGACGGCGCGATCGCGTGCGCGACGCTCAAGCGTCCGCCCGCGAACGCCTTTACCGCCGACGGGCTGCAGCAATTGCAGCAAACCGTCGCCGAACTGAATGCGAACCCGCGCGTGCGCGCGCTGGTGATCACCGGCGACGGCCCGAAGTTCTTCAGCGCGGGCGCCGATCTCAACACGTTCGCCGACGGCGATCGCGCGGTCGCGCGCACGATGGCGGCGCGCTTCGGCGCGGCGTTCGAGGCGCTGCACGACGCGCGCGTCGTGACGATCGCGGCGATCAACGGCTATGCGATGGGCGGTGGCCTCGAATGCGCGCTCGCATGCGACCTGCGGATCGCGGAGACGCATGCGCAGATGGCGCTGCCCGAACCGTCGGTCGGGCTGCTGCCGTGCGGGCTTGGCACGCAGACGCTGCCCTGGCTCGTCGGCGAGGGCTGGGCGAAGAAGATCATCCTGACCGGCGCGCGCGTCGACGCGGCGACTGCACTGCGGATCGGCCTCGTCGAGGACGTGGTGGACAGCGGCGCCGCGCGCGACGCGGCACTCGCGCTGGCACGCAACGTCGCGCGGCAAAGCCCGCATGCGGTGGCCTACAGCAAGGAGCTGATCGGCCTCGCCCGACACGGCGTGCCGCGCGGCGCGGCGCTCGCGGTCGAACGCGAACGCTTCGTCGACCTGTTCGACACGGCCGATCCGCGCGAAGGCGTGGCGGCGTTCCTGGGCAAGCGCGCGCCGCAGTGGCGCACCGATGGAGAGCCGCAACGATGAGCACGCCGGTGACGAATCACGACACGTTCGCGGAACATGCGCCCGAGGTGCTGTTCCGCGTGGTGAACCGCGTGGCGCTGATCACGCTGAACCGGCCGGCCGCGCTCAACGCGCTGTCGTACGCGATGATCGGCGAGCTGACCGCGCTGTTCGAGCGCTGCCGCCACGACGACCAGATCGTCGCGCTCGTGCTGCGCGGCGCGGGCGAGAAGGGCTTCTGCGCGGGCGGCGACGTACGCGAGCTGTACCGGATGGTCGCGCAGCGCGAGACCTGGCTGCCGTTCTTCGTCGACGAGTACCGGCTCGACTACGCGATCCACACGTTCCCGAAGCCGGTCGTCGCGCTGATGGACGGCGTGACGATGGGCGGCGGCATGGGCCTCGCGCAGGGCGCGGCGCTGCGCGTCGCGACCGAGCGCAGCAAGATCGCGATGCCGGAAACGCGCATCGGCCTCGTGCCCGACGTCGGTGCCACGCATTTCCTGTCGGGCATGCCGGCCGAACTCGAACTGTACGTCGGGTTGACCGGTGCGATGCTGTCGGGCGCCGACGCGCTGACCGCGAAGCTCGCGGACCTGTGCGTGCCGTCCGCGTGGCTCGACACGTTCGAGACGCGCATCGAAAGCGTCAAGTGGGACGGCGATGCGCTGCCGTTGCTGCGCAAGGTGTTCGAGCCGCCGTGCAACGTGGTGCCGCATGCGGCGCTCGACGGCCAGATGCCGTGGATCGTTCGCCACTTCGACAAGCGTTCGACCGTCGAGCGGATCGTCGCGACGCTCACGCAGGAGCTGGCGCGCGACGAGCTGGCGCGCGAGCACCGCCAGTGGCTGCAGGCGACGCTCGACGCGCTCGCGAGCCATTCGCCGACGATGCTCGCCGTGACGCGCGAGGCGCTGCTGCGCGGCCGGCAGATGACGCTCGCGGAATCGTTCCGGATGGAGCTCGGCATCGTCGCGCGCGCGATCGAGGAAGGCGACTTCTGCGAAGGCGTGCGCGCACATCTCGTCGACAAGGATCGCAAGCCGCGCTGGGCGCCCGCATCGCTCGTCGAGCTGCGCGCCGAACGCGTGCGGCATTTCCTGACGTCGCCGTGGAAGCTGTTCGCGCATCCGCTCGCCGATCTCGGCGCGGCGTGATGCGATGAGCCGACGCGCCCGCGCGGCGCGTCGGTTGCCGCGTATTTCGTTGCGGTTCTTTCGCGCTCAGCGCTCGATCATCGGCGGCACCGCCTCCACGAGCGCATCGATCACGCAGCGCGTCTTGCGCGGCAGGTAGCGCGTCTTCGGCCAGATCGCATGAATGTCGCCTTCGCAGACGAAGCAGCGATCGAGCACGACCACCATCTCCCCGCGCTTCACGTAGTGATCGAGCAGCCAGCTCGGCAGCCACGCGATCCCGAACCCCGACGCACCGGCCGCCGCGATCGCCTGCACGTCGTCGAAACTGAGCTGGTGCGGCATGTCGATGTGGACGCTCGAGCCGTCCGGCGCACGCAGGTACCACGGTTGCACGACGCCCGAGCGTGAATACGCGATCGTGCGGTGGTTCTTCAGGTCGTCGAGCGATTGCGGGGTGCCGTAACGCGCGAGATACGATGGCGCCGCGCCGAGGCTCCCGTATTGCGTGCCGAGCCGCCGCACCGCGAGGCTCGTGCTGTCCGCGAGCGGGCCGATCCGCACCGCGAGATCGATGCCTTCCTCGACGAGATCGACGAAACGGTCGGTGATCGACACGTCGATCCGCAGGTGCGGGTAAGTGCGCGCGAGGTCGAGCACGATCGGCGTCACGCAGTGGTGCCCGAACGCGAGCGGCACGCTCAGCCGCAGCTTGCCGCGCGCCTCGTTGCGACCGCAGTCGAGATCGGCTTCCGCCGCTTCCAGTTCCGCCAGCGCGCGTACGCAGCGGTCGTAGTACGCCTGGCCGTCGTCGGTCAGGCTCTGGCTGCGCGTCGTGCGCTGCAGCAGCCGCGCGCCGAGCCGCTTTTCGAGCCGCGCGATCGCCTTGCCGACGGCCGAGCGCGTCATGTCGAGCCGTTCCGCGGCGAGCGCGAAGCTGCCGGATTCCACCACCTGGACGAAGGTCGTCACGCCATCGAGTCTGTCGGTCATAGCGGGTTGCGCGGATTGCGTCCTGTGATTCCCCAGTTCGTAGAAATGGATGCGTCAATGGGGAGGGAAATTCTCACTATAGTACCGATTCCCGCCCAGCGTGCGTCGCCGGCCGCGCGCGGCGAATCCTACTCACCTGGAGGCGCGCGGCCTGTCGCCGGGCCGCCGCGCAATACGCATGACGCTATCCGACTCCCGCAGGAATGCGGTCGCGCTCGCGGCCGTCTGTCTCACGTCGCTGATGTTCGGCCTCGAAATATCGAGCGTGCCGGTGATCCTGCCGACGCTCGAACACGTGCTGCACGGCGATTTCAACGGCATGCAGTGGATCATGAACGCGTACACGATCGCGTGTACGACGGTGCTGATGGCGGCCGGCACGCTCGCGGACCGGTTCGGCCGCAAGCGCGTGTACGTGATCGGCACCGTGCTGTTCGGCGCGACGTCGCTGCTGTGCGGGCTCGCGCCGAACGTGCCGGTGCTCGTCGCGGGCCGGCTGCTACAGGGCGCGAGCGGCGGCGCGATGCTGATCTGCCAGATCGCCGTGCTGTCGCACCAGTTCCGCGAAGGGCGCGAGCGCGGCCGCGCATTCGGGATCTGGGGGATCGTGTTCGGCATCGGGCTCGGCTTCGGGCCGATCGTCGGCGGCGCGATCGTCGCGCTGGCGAGCTGGCCGTGGGTGTTCCTCGTCCATGCGCCGCTCGCGGCCGTCGCGCTCGTGCTGATCGGCGGCGCGGTGCAGGAATCGCGCGATCCGCATGCGGGCGCGCTCGACGTCGCGGGTATCGTCACGCTGTCGCTCGCGGTGCTCGGTGTCGCCTTTTACATCACGCAAAGCGCCGAACTCGGGCTGACGAGCGCGGCCGGCCTCGGCGTGCTCGGTGCGACCGTGGTCGCGGTGATCGGCTTCTTCATCGCGGAGCGCGCCAGCGCGCGGCCGATGTTCGACTTCTCGGTGTTCCGGATCCGCGCGTTCACCGGCGCGATCTTCGGCTCGATGGGGATGAACTTCAGCTTCTGGCCGTTCATGATCTACCTGCCGATCTGGTTCCAGGTCGCGCTCGGCTACGACAGCGTGACGGCCGGCCTCGCATTGCTCGCGTACACGCTGCCGACGCTGATCGCGCCGCCGTTCGGCGAACGGCTCGCGCTGCGCTACGGGCCGGGCGTCGTGATTCCGGCCGGGCTGTTCACGATCGCGGCCGGCTTCGTGCTGATGCGGCTCGGCAGCGCGGCCGATCACGCGAGCTGGCTGACGATGCTGCCGGGTTGCGTGACCGCCGGCATCGGGCTCGGGCTGACCAACACGCCCGTCACCAACACGACGACGGGCGCGGTGCCGAGTGCGCGCGCCGGGATGGCGTCGGGCATCGACATGAGCGCGCGGATGATCTCGCTCGCGCTGAACATCGCGGCGATGGGCTTCGTGCTGGTGGCGGGGATCGTCGCGAGCCTGAAGGGCGGGCCGGCCGGCGCAATCGGCGACGCGGCGCTGCGCCGGCTCGCGCAGGAAATCGCGGCGGGCCGCACCGACGGGCTGCAGGCGATCGCGCCGGCGCTCGCGCAGGCCGACCCGAGCGGCGCGGCGCTGCACGCGGCGCTCGTGCACGGGTTCGGCTGGGTGATGGTGTACGGCGCGGCAGGCGTGGCCTTGCTCGCAACGGCGAGCGCGGTGGCGTTCGCGCCGGCGCGGCGCGGGGCGGCCGTGTGCGAATGACGCGGCCGGCGTGCGGCGCGTGACGGCCGGTCAGGACGTCCCGCCGCCGAGCGCGCGGTAGAGCTTCATCTGGTTGTTGAGCCGGTTCAGGCGCGTCAGCTCGTCGGCGCTCTGCGCGCTCCTCAGCACCTGTTGCTGGTCGAGCCACGGCTGCACGGCGGTCGCGCCGGCCGCGAAGCGCGCGGCGGCCAGCCGTTCGGCACGCTGCGCCTGCGCGAGCGACAGCGCGCGCTGTTCGGCCTCGCGTTCGAGCTGCACGCGTGCCGACAGCGCATTCTCGACTTCCGCGAGCGCCGTGTAGAGCCGCTGGCGGAACCCGACGACCGCTTCCTCGTACTGCGACTTCGACACCTTGATCTGCAACTGCATCGTGTTCCACTGGATGAACGGCAGCGCGAGGCCGAGCCCGAGCGTGCCGACCGGGTTCGTCAGCACGCGCTCGAGGCTCGCGCTCGTCGTGCCGGCGCTGCCGGTCAGCGTGAAGGTCGGGTAGAAGCTCGTGCGCGTCGCGTCGACCTGCGCGAGCGATTCGCGCAGCCGGAATTCCGCCGCCCGCAGATCGGGGCGCCGGCCGAGCAGGCTCGCGGGCAGGCCGGCCGCCACGTCGGGCGGTGCGGCGTCCGGCAGTGCCGCCGGCTCGGCCGCCGGTTGCTGCGGCGGCCGGTCGAACAGGATCGCGAGCGCGTGGCGGTTCTCGGTGCGCTGCTGGATCAGTTGCGTCTGCGCCGCGCGTTGCGCGGCGAGGCTCTGTTCGGCCTGCGCGAGATCGAGCCCCGACACGGCGCCGGCCGCGTGCCGCGACCGGACGAGCGCGAGCGTGCGCACCGCATACGCGATGTTCGCGTCGCCGAGCGCGATCTGCCGGTTCAGATAGCCGATCTGCCAGTACAGCGCCGCGGTCGTGCCGATCAGCGACAGCCGCGCGGCTTCGAGATCGGCGGCCGTCGCGTCGGCTTCCCAGTGCGCGGCGTCGCGCAGCGCGGCCAGCCGGCCCCACAGGTCGATTTCGTAGCTGAGCGAACCGTTGAGGCCGCTCGACTGGCTCGTCCGGTGCGTATCGAGCGTGCGCGACACGGCGCCGTTCGCGCCGAGCGTCACGTTGGGCGTCAGGTTCGTATCGACGAGCCCGGCCTGCAACTGCGCGCGATACACGCGGATCGCCGCGATCGCGAGGTCGTTGTTGGCGCGCAGCACGTCGTCGATCAGCGCGTCGAGTTGCGGATCGCCGAAGCTGCGCCACCAGTCGCGCGCGGCGGGCGGCGCGTCGGCCGTGACCGGCGCGGCCCAGTTCGCGGGCATCGCGACGGGCGGCAGCGGATCGTGGCGCGTACCCGCGCAGCCGGCGAGCATCGCGGCCGCGCAGGCGAATGCGCCGAGGCGGCGAAGCGGGGAGGAATGCGTGATGGTCATGTTTCGTCAGTCGCGCGCGAGCGCATCGATCGGATCGAGCCGCGACGCGTTGCGCGCGGGCATGAACCCGAAAATCACACCGGTGAGCGTCGAGCACACGAATGCGGTCACGATCGCGCCGGCCGAGAACACCATCTTCCACTGCGCGACGAACATCGAGAACAGCGCGCCGAGCCCGAACGACAGCGCGATGCCGATCGTGCCGCCGAGCAGGCACACGAGCACGGCCTCGACGAGGAACTGCTGCAGGATGTCGGACTGGCGCGCGCCGACCGCCATCCGGATGCCGATCTCGCGCGTGCGTTCGGTCACCGACACCAGCATGATGTTCATCACGCCGATCCCGCCGACGACGAGCGAGATCACCGCGATCAGCGACAGCAGCAGCGTCAGCGACTGGCCGGTTTTCTCGACGGTCTTGACCACGCTGTCCATGTTGTACGTGAAGAAGTCCTTGCGGCCGTGGCGCTGGATCATCAGCTTCTCGAGGCTTTTCTCGGCGGCGGCGCTCGGCTGCCCGTCGCGCACCCGCACGGTGATGCTGTCGAGATGGCGCTGGCCGAACAGACGCCCGCTGGCGGTCGTGTACGGCACCCACACGTTCAGGCTTTTCACGCTGCCGAATGCGCTCTTCTTGTCGGCGGTCACGCCGATCACGACGCACGGCACGTTGTCGACCAGGATCACTTCGCCGACCGGATTGCGCGTCGCGCCGAACAGCTTGCGGCGCGTGTTCTGGTCGATCACGGCCACCTGCGCCTGACGGCGCACGGCATCGTCGTCGAACGCGACGCCGAGCGCGAAGCGCATTCCGCGCGCCTGGAAGTAGCGTTCGCCGACGCCGCTCACGAGCGCGTTCACATTGACGTTGCGGAAGCGCAGCAGCAGCGTGCGCGACGTTTCGGGCGTCGCGCTGTCGACGTACGGTTGCTCCGCGAGCGCGACGACGTCCGCGGGCACGAGCGTCTGGATCGTGTCCGCGCGGCTGTCGCCCCAGTCGGCGCCCGGATAGAGGCTGATCGTATTGGTGCCGATGCTGCCGATCTCCTCGAGCATGTAGCGCTTCGCGCCTTCGCCGACCGCGACGATCGACACGACCGACGTGATGCCGATGATGATGCCAAGCATCGTCAGCAGCGTGCGCAGCCGGTGCGACACGAGTGCGATCCACGCCATCCGGCACGCTTCGGCGAAGCGGCCGGTGCCGGCGGCGAAGCGGGGGGCGCGTGGGCCGGGATCGGTGTCGGCGGGCGGCGGGGCATCGTGTGGCGCGGGCGACGAAGCCGTCTCGGCTGCCGTTTCGGCTACGTCGGCTGCGCCGATTCCGACTTCCGCGAGCGCCTCCGCGTAGTGGCGGTTCGGCCGGTCGGCGACGATCTCGCCGTCGCTGATCTCGATGATGCGCCGCGCATGGCGCGCCACCGCCTTGTCGTGCGTGACGATCACGATCGTATGGCCGAGCGCGTTCAGCTCGTGCAGGATGCGGATCACGTCCTGGCCGCTTTTCGTGTCGAGTGCGCCGGTCGGTTCGTCCGCGAGGATCACCTGGCCGCCGTTCATCAGCGCGCGCGCAATGCTCACGCGCTGCTGCTGGCCGCCGGACAGTTGGCCGGGACGGTGATGCGCGCGATCCGCGAGCCCGAGGCGCGCGAGCAACGCGCGGGCGCGTGCATGCCGCTCGGCGCGC
The DNA here is from genome assembly GCF_015712215.1 of Burkholderia sp. 9779_493. Lineage (NCBI taxonomy): Bacteria > Pseudomonadati > Pseudomonadota > Betaproteobacteria > Burkholderiales > Burkholderiaceae > Burkholderia > Burkholderia sp. 9779_493. The sequence goes on along the minus strand of NZ_JACCQA010000040.1, from coordinate 54,806 downwards.
GCGGTGCCCGCGTAGATCGCCGGCATTTCGAGGTTCGCGACCGCGTCGACGTGCGGCAGCAGGTGATAGCGCTGGAATACGAAGCCGAAGTGCTCGCGGCGCAGCTGCGCGAGCTCGTCGCTGTCGAGCATGTGCGTGTCGCGGCCGCCGACCGTGTAGGTGCCTTCGCTCGGATGATCGAGGCAGCCGAGGATGTTCATCAGCGTCGACTTGCCGGACCCCGACGCGCCGACGATCGCGACGATCTCGCCCGCGTCGATCGACAGGTTGACGTTGTTCAGGACGACGACGTCCTTGTCGCCGGCCGGAAAGCGTCGCGTGACGGCGGCGAGTTTCAGCAGGGGCCGGCGCATCGTTACACCACGTCCGACAGCGGTGCGCGCTCGTCCGCCGACGCTTCGCCGATCACGACGCGCTCGCCGTCCTTCAGGCCGGCCAGCACTTCGACGCGCACGTTGTTGTTGATGCCGATGCGGATATGGCGCGTTTCCGTGCTGCCGTCGGCGCGCAGCACGCGCACCGCCACGGTGCCGTCCTTGCGCTTCTCGCCGAGCGCGGCGGCCGGAATGCTGAGCGCGTTGCGCGCGTTGCCGAGCACGATGTTGACCTGCGCGGTCATCGCGATGCGCAGCCGGTGCTCGGGATTCGGCACGTCGAACAGCGCGTTGTAGAACACCGCGCTGTTCGGTTTCGCGCCGCCACCCGCGCCGCCGCCGAGCGGGCTTTGCGCTTCGGCGTAGTTCTGCGGCGCCGGTTCGATCGCGCGCAGCTTGCCGTAGTGACGCTTGTCCGGTTCGCCGAGGATCGTGAAATACGCGGTCTGGCCGGCGCTCACGCGAATCACGTCCGCTTCCGACACCTGCGCTTTCACGGTCATCGTGTCGAGATTCGCGAGCTTCAGGATCACCGGCGCCTGTTGCTGCGCGATCACGGTCTGGCCTTCCTGCGTGACGATCGCGACGACCTCGCCGTCGATCGGCGCGACGATGCGCGTGTAGCCGAGGTTGGCCTGCGCGGTCTCGATCTGGATGCGGGCCGAACGGATCTGCGCGGCGAGCGACGCGAGCGTCGCGCGCTGCACGTCGAGCGCCGCGCGCGCGGCCTCGAACGATTCGCGCGACGTCGCGTCGTCGGGCAGCATCGCCTGCTGGCGGCGGAACGCGAGTTCGGCCTGGGTCAACTGCGCGGCGGTCGATTGTTGCTGCGCGCGCAGGCTTTCTTCGCTGGCGCGCGCCTGGCGCAGCGCGTTTTCCGAGATCACCGGGTCGATCTCGGCGAGCCACTGGCCCTTCGTGACCTTGTCGCCGAGCTTGACCTTCAGCGTCTTCAACTGCCCCGACACCTGCGCGCCGACGTCGACTTGCCTGAACGCCTGCAGCGCGCCGGTCGCGAGCACCGCGTTCTCGAGATCGCCGCGCGTGACGGGCGCGGACAGGTACTGCGGATGCTTGTCGGGCGCGCAGGCCTTCAGCGTGACGCCGACGGCGATTGCGACGACGGCAAGGGTAGCCAGCACGATGCGCCGGCGGCGATGGGTCTTCTGGGTCATGAGAATGCAGCGAGGATGAAGCGGGCGCCGGCGATGCGTGCGGCCGAACGGAACGATCCGGTCGGCGCCGCGTGCCGGGCGTGTTGCCCGCGACGGGTTCCGCGTACGCATCGCGCGGGCGTGCCGAATCGAATCAGGCGCTCATGGTAAGCGAGGAATTCGCGCCAAATCGTGTGGAAATTGTGCTGAATTGTGTGGACGCCGTATCGATGCGCGGGCCGGACGGTGCAATTGTTTCGATCTGTGAAGGCGGCGATCCGCCGCGACCGCGCTACCGCCGCGCGGCGACGATCGCCATCATCGGCCGGTCGCGTTCCTCGTCGAGAGCGGGCAGCGCGTCGACCTGCCCGGGCGTCGGCGCCCATTCGTCGAGGTGCGTGAGCGTGAAGCCGCTGCGGATCAGCAGGTTCACGAGCGTGCCGAGCGTGCGATGCTGCTTGACGACGCCCGGCGCGAGCCAGTCGGTCACGCGTTCGCCTTCGCGCTGGTAGCCGTCGAGCGGCCACGAGCGGTTGCCCTGCGCATCGACGACGAAACCTGGCCGGCGCGGCGCCGTATAGATCGGATGCTCGATCGAGAACACGAGCCGGCCGCCCGGCACGAGCGCGCGGTGGATCGTGCGCAGCAGCGTGTCGAGGTGCACGACGTAGTGGAATGCGAGCGAGCTGTACGCGAGATCGAACGCGGCATCCGGCAGCGCGAGCGTTTCGAGGTCGGCGCGACGGTACGTGATCGCCGGATGCGCGGTGGTCGATGTCGCGCGTTCGAGCATGCGTTCGGACACGTCGATGCCGAGCACGCCGGCAGCGCCCTGGTCGGCGGCCCAGCGGCTGAACCAACCGTAGCCGCAACCGAGATCGAGCACGTGACGGCCGTGCAGGTCGGGTAGCAGCGCGCGCAGCGCGGGCCATTCGGGCGCGCCGTCGAGCCCGTGAATCGAGCGGTTCAGGCGGCTGTAACCTTCGAAGAAGGCCGGGTCGTCGTAGATGTTCTGCGTCATGCGTCGGCTCAGGTGCGGGTGGGGCGCGCAAGGTGGTACGCCCGATCCCGCGAGCTTACGCGCGCTGCCCACCCGCGTCGATCCTGCGCTGCGTGTCGACATCGACGATCTCGCGGATCGCGCTGAACAGCGGCGCGGCGTCGGTATAGCGCCGGCCGTAGCCGAGATTGAACGCATAGTCGAAATCGGGCGGATTGCTGCCCTGGTTGTGCTGCAGGATCGTTTCGAGCTTGTCGAGCGCCTTCGCCGCGCGGGCTTCCGGCGAGGTGGCTGCCTCGTATTCGTCCCACAGCGCGACGATCTCGTCGCGCGCCGCGCGGTCGAGCGACGCGGTCAGCGTCAGCAGATCGTCGCGTTCGTGCGCGCTCTTGTCGGGGTGCGCGGCCTGCTCGATCGCGGGGATGTCGCCGTGCAGCGCCTCGCCGAGGTCGTGGACGACGCACAGTTTCAGCAGCTTCAGCGTATCGACGCCGGGCAGCGCGTCGGCGAACACGAGCGCCATCAGGCACAGCCGCCAGCTATGCTCGGCCGTGCTTTCCGCGCGCCCGGCCGACGTGTGGCCGCTGCGCAGCACGTCTTTCAGGCGTTCGGCGTCGCGCAGGAAATCGAGGCGCGCGCGGATCGTATCGGGATTCATGGTCGGTGTCCTTGCGATGAACCGCCAAGCGTACGCCGGCCGGCCGCGGGGTGTCCACGCATGAAATATGCGTGGGCGTCAGTGCGCGTCCAGCGTTTCCACGAGCCGCACGGCCGAGCCGTCCGACAGCGTCATCCGCGTCCATCGGCACAGGCTGCCGCGAATCGGCACGACGCGCGACGCGTTCGCGCCGGTATCGAACTCGACGCTCGGCGGTCCCGCGCGGTCGTACCAGCCGAGCGGGTCGAGCGCGGCTTCCATGCGGGCGATTTCCGGCGTCGCATAGCGCCACAGCGACGCGCCGAGCAGCGTCGAAAGCGGCCGCGAGAACTCGGCCGCGCGCGCCGGCGAGCTGGCCAGCAGGCGGTGCGTGAAGTCGCACACGAGATGCATGCGGCCCGTGCTGCCGGCGATCAGCCGCGCGAGCGCGTGGTCGCCCGCGGAATCGAGGCGCGCGGCGAGCAGCCGTTCGGCCGTCGCGCGCTCGGCGGGCGACATCTGCTGAAGGCCGGCTTCCCAGCGGGAGATCGTCGATTGCGCGACGCGGAACAGTTCGGCTGCATGGCTTTGCTTTACGCGGTGCAGCGCGCGCCAGCGCTTGAGTTGCGGGCCGAGCGAGGATGGATGAAGCGGCGGGTGGGGCATGTCGATGCTCCTGTTTCATGCGTCGGCCAGCGCCATGGCTGACAGGGCCGGCCTGGAACCTGGCGAGTGGCGGCCAGCATGTGCCGGCGTGTAATCGGTCCATGCATGTGCTCTCGTCCCGTCTGTGCGGTTCGGCTGGGTGGCTTTCGCCCTCGGAAGCCGGATTCTCCCGTATCCGCCGCCCGTTGTCGAACCCGAAACCTGCCGTGGCAGTGGGCGGCCGGGGCGGTCCGCGCCCCGCCGAAAACGTTTTCGCCAGGCTTTCAACCGGCTCCGCCATATCTTATTATTCGGCCAGAGCGGCGCGTGCCGGCCGCCATCGATCACGTCGACGACATGACGGGCCGGCCACGACGACCGCCTTCCGGCCGGCACGTCGCCCGACGCGCGGTCGAAGCGACAGGGGGCGCGAGGCCGCGCGTATCCCGAAAAAATACGAGGGCGCAATGGTACGACTGGTGTTGCTGCTGCTGGGCATCGAATATCTGCGAACCCGCTGGCGCGGGCTGACCGTGCTCGGCTGGCTGTGGGTGGTGGCGGGCGTCGGCATTTTCATCGACGCGCTCGATGGTGCGCTGCATTTCCCGATCGAGCTGTTCGCATGGCTGTTCCTGATCGAGGGGCTCGCGACGCTCGCGGTGGCCGGCAGCGGGGTCGGCGGCCAGCGCATTCTGCGCTACGTGAAGGGCATCGCGGTCGTGGTGGCCGCGGGGCTCGTGTTTGCCGGCCATCATCACGGCCACTTCCTGCTGTCGATGATCTTCGGCACGCTGTTCCTCGTCGACGGACTGCTGCAGTGCACGTCCGCGTGGATGGTGCGCTATCGCCGCTGGAATGTCGCGTTCGCGTGGGGTGTCGTCGAGATCCTGCTCGCGATCTTCTTCTTCCAGCCGTACCCGACGCACTACGCGGGCACCGTGCCGTACTGCCTCGGCCTGCTGCTGATGTTCGGCGGAATGCACATGCTGAGCCTCGCCGCGCGCGTGCGGCGGCTGACGCGCAATCCGGCGTTCGCGACCTCGCCCGCGCCGGCGCTGGCGCCGGATCTCGACGATGCGCAGTACCCGCCGCAGTTCGCGCAATCCGAATGGGACGGGCCGCCGGCCGACGGCGAGCGGGCGCTGACCGTGCACGTGTGGACCCCGACCGGCACGTCGAAGGCCGAAGCGCAGCGCTATCCGGTGATCGATCGCTACATCGCGGCGGTGGACGTCAACGGCGTGATCTCGACCGGCCATGCGGCGCTGGAATCGCCGGAGGGCATCTACATCAGCCTGTATCCGGCTGTCGAGATCGATCGTTCTCCCGACGAATTCACGCGCATCCTGCGCGCGACGCGCGAGAACGACGTGCCCGGCCTGTTCCAGCCCGACTATGCAACCGAGTCGAAAGCGTGGTGCCCGTCGACCGTGCGCGTGCGCATCCGCAACTACGATCCGGCCAAGCTCGAGGCGTTCTGGTCGTCGTATCGGCAGAACCTCACGTACAACCTCACGCACCGCAACTGCTCGAGCACCGTGTCGAACGCGCTCGAGGCGGCGCTCGACGGTGCGGTGTGGCGGCTGAAGGGCGCGCGGGCCGGGTGGGGCGCGTTCGTGCGGCTGCTGTTCACGCCCGAACTGTGGGTGGCCGCGCAGATCCGCAAGCGTGCGGTGACGATGGCGTGGACGCCCGGACTCACGCTCGACTATGCGCGCGCGCTCAGCATGCTCGCCGATCCGCGTCCGTTCGCATGGTGGAAGGTGGCGCGCTCGGCGGTGAGCGCGATCATGGCGTCGCGGCGTGCGTGGCGCGAGCAGGACAGCGCGGCGTTGTCGCCGGGCGGCTCGGAGGCGGCGTCGATGAAGTGAAACGCGTGATGCCGGACGCGGGCCCGGCATCACGAAGGGCGCCCGGCGCGGCCCGGCGATATTGCCCGCTACCCGCACCCACAGACGACAACAATGAACAAGACGAGAACGTTCCGCATCGTGATTCCCGCCGCGCTGGCGCTGGCGAGCGCCGGCCTCGCGCAGGCGGGCATGGACGAAGTGCCGCGCATGAGCAACGACGTGTATCGGATGTCGGTATCGTTCTGCTCGAACGTCACGGCCGACGAGAAGATCATGTGCCAGGGCGACATGATCGCCGCGGGCAGCAGGATCGTCGCGGCGATCGGCGGCCTGCCGCCGGCTTCCGCGTCGGCGATCGACGAAGGCGCGCGCAACAAGCTGCCGCCGGAAGAGCGCAAGGGCCTTGCGCCCGTCGAGCCGCGCGCGATCGACAAGGACGACGATCTGGCCGGCCTCGCCGGCATGGTGCGCCTGTGCGACGTGTACGAATCCGGGCCGGCGTCGCGCGCGCGGCACCACGCGGCGCTGCAGCAGAAGGCGCCCGATGTCGCACCGCGTGTCGAGGCGTTGCTGGCCGATGCGTCGACCGCGGCGCGCCGGCGCGTCAGTATCGGCGTGTGGCAGATTCTCGCGCTCGAGGGGCCCGAAGCGTCGGCGCGCGCGTGCACGCAGCTCGGCACCTGAGCGATCACGTGCGGTAAGTGCGTGCCGTTCGACCGTCGACGCACGGGTGCCGACCATGCGGCATCCGTGACGATCAGCTCAGTCGTGCACGATCGTGGCCGGCCCGATCCGTATCGGCTTGCCGAGCGTTCGGGCGACCGGCGAGGCCCGTACCGCGTCGCGGACGAGTATGTGCTGCGCCTGCGACAGCGGCACCACGAAGCGCAGGGCGATGTCGAAACCGGTTTCGACATCGCGGCGTTCGAGGGTGACGTCCACCGTACAGGCCGGCAGCGTCACGCCCGCGCGTTCCGCTGCCAGTTCGACCGACATGCAGACGCAGGCCGCCAGCGCGCTTTCGAGCAACTCGTGCGGCCGCAGGCCGGCGTCGCCGCCTTTGCCTGCCTTGTGGGTGTCCGAGCGCACGACGCTGCGCCCGTTTCCGATCTCGACGCAGTACGGCTTGCCCAGCCGTGTGGCCGTCACCATGGGGATGCTCCGTTGCAGGATGAAAGTGGCGACAGCGTATGCCGGGGGCGCATGCGGCGGAAGGCAATCGCCGGTACCGGTACCGGCTGTAACAGGTTCGGCGGTACCCCGCGCGTTCTTTCGTGCACCTTCACATTCGTGCCACGTTGCGGCAGCAACAATCGCGGGCAGACATTCGACAACCTTGCGGCGCATCCCGCGACCGCAAGCCTTTTCCGAGGAAACACGCCATGCTCAAGACGCTCGCCCGCGCCGCTGCCGCACTCGCCGTCGCTTCCGTGTCACTGCACGCCGCCGCGCAGACCAGCTACGACTACCTGTTGCTCGCCGCATCGTGGGAGCCGGGTTTCTGCGCGTCGCACGACACACCGGAATGCACGAACCTCGCCGGATCGTACGCGGCGACGAGCCTGTCGCTGCACGGGCTGTGGCCGAACCGCTACGACGGCAACCAGCCGTTCTACTGCGGCGTGCCGCAGAACGACATCGACCTCGACAACGCGCACCAGTGGTGCAGCATGGACGCGTACCCGATCAGCAGCGCGACGCGCAACACGCTCTCGACGTACATGCCGGGCGTCGCATCCTGTCTCGACAAGCACGAGTGGTTCAAGCACGGCACCTGTTCGAACTCGGCGACGCCCGATGCGTACTGGAACCAGGCGTCGGGCATGATCAGCCGGCTCGGCAACACGTCGTTCAACGCGTTCCTGCAGGCGAACGCGGGCAAGACGGTCACGCGTAACCAGTTGCTGTCGGCGTTCGAAGGCGCGTTCGGCAGCAACACGCGCAGCGCGGTGTCGTTGAAGTGCACGAAGACGAACGGCGTGAGCTACTTCACCGAAGCGTGGATCGCGGTGAAGACTAATGCGACCGCGCAGTTTCCGAGCGCGGCGTCGCTCGTAACGGACGGCAACACGCAGGGCACGTGCCCGACGTCGGGCGTGTTCATCGCGAAGTAAGGCGGATGCTGCGGCTCGGCCGTCGTTACGCCAGCAGCCGCAGCGCCTCCGCGAGCGACAGCACCGTCGTGCGCGATTCGAACGCGGTGGCGAACAGATGCTCGTGGACCACCGGGTCCGGGTCGTAGCAGCAATCCTTGACCGTGTAGAGGCGGAAATCGGCGTCGCTCGCATGGGCGATCGACGACAGCGTCACGCCGGTCGACGCGATGCCGACCATGATCAGCGAATCGACGCCTTGGGCGATGAGCCGCGCCTGCAGATCGGTGCCGAAGAATACGCTCGCGCGGTGGGCGAGGATCAGCGGCTCGTCGGGCTGTTTGGCCAGCTCCGGGCAGGGGGCATCGTCGATGAAGAGGCCGAGCTGCTTGATGCCCTGGCCGTTCTTGTTGAGCGGACTGACTTCCGGATAGCCGGGACTGAAGCGCAGATTCGCGAACCACACGCCGACGCCGGCCGCTCGCGCCGCGTCGCAGAGACGGCGCGTATTCGAGAGCAATTCAGGGGCGACCGACGGAAAGAGGCCGAGGATGTCGGTCTGGTAATGCATGACGAGCAGCGCGGTTCGGGATGGCGCGATGCGCGGGATCGGCGAGGAGGAATGGCTGTCGGCATGCGCGCGGGCCGTCGTTGCGACTTTTGATGCGTTGTCCGGATTCATGCGTGGGGCTCCAGTAATCGCTGCGGAATGTCGGGAAAGTCGGTTGTTCCGTATCGTCGGTCACGGCGGCGCCAGCGTGCTCGCGCGTTGCGCAGTCTCGGTTGGATATTTCCCGAGGATATCAACGAGTCGAACGATTTCCAGCGCGGCTTGACGGCAGGGGATCACGGCGTTTCGTTGCGATGCTTGCCGGAATCGCGCGTTGCGGCGACAGCGATCTATCGCACCCGTACCGTTCTTACGCAAGCCGGGGCCGGCGGCTCACCGTTATCGCCGCGTTCTCTGTAGGGGACGACCTCCACGGACATCTGCTCGCGCCAGAAGATCTCGGAGATCCGGCGGCCGTGCTCGCCGTAATGGGTACGATGATTGAACCCCATCGACTCCAGTGCTCCAGTGAATTGCGCGAAATTCGGCTCGCATGTCGTCAGCGGCGCAGCCGGCATTCCGGGAATCGGATCAAAGCCCAGTTCTACGCGCGTCCCCCTTCCATAGACCACGAACCGCTGGATACCGACCGCCCAGTTACCGGGCAGGCGCTGGCCGTAGCCGAAGCTGTCTTGATCGATCGCGTGGGTCTGCACGCCGAAGGTGCGGTGCACCGCGTCGGGTGTCATGTCGGTAACCTGATTGCTGATCCGAATCAGCTCCAGCATGCCTTGCAGCGCTTGCGTGACGGTCAGGTTCGCCGGGCTTCGCGATTCGACGGGCGACGCCCCGCTGCCGTCGGGTGGGGCATCCGCCGATTGCCCATGTGCGCCGCCGAACGGCAGGCACAGGCTCAATGCCGTCACGACGGCCAAGGGGCTGACGAAGCCGTGCCTGGTATGAGCGGTTGAAACGACGTGAATTCTGTTCTTGGTCTGCATCACGCTGGATCCTTGTTGTCGTCGAGCAAAGCAACGATGTCCATTCCCCGTGCCCGTCCCGCGCGGCGTTGTGACGACATTGTCGACAATCTCGCCGACGTAATGGCGTCACTTCGTGGTGCGCGTCGACATCAATACGCTGTCACGGCACCGGACGACGCGAGCGTCCACTGAGACTTCTCAAAAAATCGACCTTCCCGTGTACGTCGTCAACCACTCCAGCGCCAGCGTCCCCGCCAACGAGTTCCCGTTCGCATCGAGCCCCGGCGCCCACACGCACACCGCCATCTCCCCCGGCAGCACCGCGACGATCCCGCCCCCCACGCCGCTCTTCGCCGGCAACCCGACCCGATACACGAAATCGCCGGCCGCATCGTAGGTGCCGCAGGTCAGCATCAGCGCCGACAGCCGCTTCGCGGAACTCGAATCGACGATCCGCTCGCCGGTCACCGGCGCGACCCCGCCGTTCGCGAGGAACAGCGCGGCGCTGGCGAGTTCGACGCAGTTCATCTCGATCGCACATTGGCGGCAATACGCGTCGATCACGGTATCGGGCGGCATCTGCATGTTGCCGAAGCTCGCCATGAAATGCGCCATCGCGCGGTTGCGCTCCGCGTGCTGCAACTCCGACAGCGCGACGCGCGAGTCGTAGTCGATGTCGTTCGCGCCGATCAGCCGCCGCACGAACTCGACGAGCGCCGTCTCGGCCTTCACGAAGCGGCGGCACAGCACGTCGGTGACCACCAGCGCGCCCGCATTGATGAACGGATTGCGCGGCTTGCCGCGCTCGCTTTCGAGCTGGACCAGCGAGTTGAACGCGGTGCCGGACGGCTCGCGGCCGACCCGTTCCCACAGTTCGTCGCCCAGCAGCTGGAACGCGAGCGTGCACGCGAACAGCTTCGAGATGCTCTGGATCGAGAAGCGCTCGTGCGCATCGCCGACCGTGTAAACGTTTCCGTCGAGCGTCACGACCGCCATCCCGAACTTGTCGGCGGGCACTTTTGCGAGTTCGGGAATGTAGTCGGCCACCCGGCCCTGGCCAATCCAGGGGGCGAGTTCGGTGTGGATGCGTTCGAGAGTCGTCTGGTAATTCATCGCGTCAGGCAGGGTAGAGGCACGGCCGGATTCCGGCGAGCCCGTATGGAACCGTCCCGGCGCCGATTCGTCAAGCGCGGGCCGAATCGCGCCCTTATTTTCAAGACCGGCAAACAGGCAAGCGGCGGGCGCAGTATCATGCGGTACGTTTCGGCCGATGGCCGGCGTCCGGCACCGGCCGGCGCCGCCGCGGCTTCCCCGATGATCCGACCGCTGCCCATGTCTTTTCGCATCCTGCTCGTCGAAGACGACACCCGCCTGTCCACGCTGATCGCCGGCTACCTGCGCAAGAACGACTATGAAGTCGACACTGTGCTGCATGGTGACGCCGCGGTGCCGGCGATCCTGTCCATTCGTCCCGATCTCGTCATCCTCGACGTGAATCTGCCGGGCAAGGATGGCTTCGAAATCTGCCGCGAGGCGCGCAAGCAGTACGACGGCGTGATCATCATGGTGACCGCGCGCGACGAGCCGTTCGACGAGCTGCTCGGCCTCGAATTCGGCGCGGACGACTACGTGCACAAGCCGGTCGAGCCGCGCATCCTGCTCGCGCGGATCAAGGCGCAACTGCGCCGTGCGCCCGCGCGCGCGGCCGAGAGCACCGCGCCGCAGCCGGAGCGCTACGCGTTCGGCAAGTTCTCGATCGACCGCACCGACCGCACCGTCGTGCTGCCCGACGGCAGCACGCCCGATCTGACGTCGGCCGAATTCGACCTGCTGTGGGCGCTCGTGTGTCATGCGGGCGAAGTCGTCAGCCGCGACGACCTGATGCTGCAATTGCGCGGCGTCGAATTCGACGGCCTCGACCGCACGATCGACGGGCGCATCTCGAAGCTGCGCCGCAAGCTGCGCGACGACGCGAGCAACCCGCAGCGGATCAAGACGATCCGCAGCAAGGGTTATCAATTCAGCAAGCACGCGTGGGAATGACGCCGCGCTCGCGCGACGCCGTCACGTTCCGCGCGGGCATTCCGCCTGCCGGCCGGGAGCCGCGATGATCCGACGAACCCGTTCGCACCCCGATGCACCGCCGCTGCCGACGCTGCGCTACGTCAAGTGGCGCTGGCTGCATTTCCGTCGCGCGTGGACCGACACGCGCGCCGACCGCATTCCGAGCTGGTCGCGCCTGTACGTGCGCACCTATCTGCATCTGCTCGGCCTCGTGCTGCTCACCGCACTGGTGCCCGCGCTCGCGCTGTGCGTCGAATTGTCGCCGCAGGTCGTGTGGCATGCGTTCGACTCGTTGCCGGGCGACATCTGGATCGTGCTCGCGTTCGTGTTCACCGCGCCCGCGCTCGCCGCGTACCGGTGGATGCGGCCGGTCTGGTCGGATCTCGTGATGGTGCGCGAGCGGGCGATCGACTTCACCGGCGGCCGCTTCAACACCCGCGCGCGCGAATCGCACAGCGTGATCATCGGTCCGCTCGCGCGCACGCTGAATGCGCTGGCGATGCGCATGGAGCGGCTGATCGCCGCGCAACGCGATTTGACGAACGGCATCTCGCACGAACTGCGCACGCCGCTCGCGCGCGTGCGCTTCGCGCTCGAAATGTTGCGCGAACCGGGCTCGGCGGCCGAATACCAGGGCGCGCTCGAGAGCATCGCGCAGGACGTGACCGAGCTCGAGGAACTGATCGACATGAGCCTCACGTATGCGCGGCTCGAATACAGCTCGCTGCAGTCGAACCTCGAGTCGACCGCGCCCGTCGCATGGTTCGAGCATCAGGTGAACGACGCGCAGCTGCTGTATCCGGAGCGTGCGATCGAGTCGCGCATCGCGATCGCGTCGGATTTGCGCGTGAAGATGGACCGGCGGCTGATGTCGTATGCGATGCGCAACCTGTTGCGCAACGCGAGCAAGTACGCGAAATCGCGGATCGTCGTCGGGATCTCGCTCGTGCACGGCAACATCGGGATCTTCGTCGAGGACGACGGCCCCGGCGTGCCCGAGAGCGAGCGCGAACGGATCTTCGACGCGTTCGTGCGCCTCGACCGCCGCACCGGCGGTTACGGGCTCGGCCTGTCGATCACGCGGCAGGTGCTCCACGCGCACAACGGCCGGATCGCGGTCGTCGATCCGGTCGAGCTCGGCGGCGCGCGGTTCGAGATCAGCTGGCCGGTCTAGCGATACGCGGCAAGCGTCCCGAGCCTAGCCGCAACAACGGCACGACAGCACGCAGCCGCGCGCGCCGGACCGGGTGCGTCGCCGGCCTTTCCCGCCATACCTTCCCCGTATCGATGCCTTCCTGCACCGCGAGCGCGTGACGATTCGTTTGCCACGCGGGCGCGCTTTGCATTACGATTGCAATTGCAACTATATGGGTGGCCGATCCGTGACAGCGGACGCGGGCGCCCCGCGACGCAGCAGTGAAGCCGGGGCCGCCGCGATGGCCGTCCCCTTGTTCATGCATTCCTGTCCGGGTCACACATCATGCGGCTTTTGAATATCGTGTCTTCTCCCCGCGGCGCGAAGTCGGCTTCGATCGCGGTCGCCAATGCCTTTATCGAGGCGTACCGGCAGACGGGCGCCACGCTCGACGTCGATACGTTGAATGTCTGGGAGGAGGATTTGCCGGACTTTGACGGCGACGCGATCGGCGCGAAATACAAGGGCGTCGCCAACGTGCCGATGGACGAGGCGGAGCAGTCGATCTGGCGACGAATCCAGTCCCTCGTGAAGCGCTTTCAGGAAGCGGACCGGATCGTCGTCGGCGTGCCGATGTGGAATTTCGGCTATCCGTACAAGCTCAAGCAACTGATCGATCTCGTCAGCCAGCGGAACATGCTGTTCACGTTCGATGGCACTGCCTACGGCCCGTTGCTGGAGATTCCGCGCGCACTGGCCATCCATGTGCGCGGGCAGGGCGAGGCGGCCGGCGCGGGACGTGCGGGCCATCCCGGCTTCGGGCATCAGGCCGATTACATCGAATTCTGGCTGAAGTTCATCGGCGTGGACGAGGTCAAAAGCTTGACCGTCGAACACACGTGGCATGCGAGAGCGCACGAAAGCATCGAACGCGCGCAAGCGCGTGCGGTCGCGATGGCCGCCGATTTCTGAGCGGGGAACACGCCGGCGCGACGGCCGCGCGGATGCCGCCGCAGCGGCATCCGCGCATGCTCAATAAGTCCGGCCGAGCTGCAGGTAGACGTTGCGTCGGCCGCCGGGGGCGAGCGCCACGCCGATGTAGACCGGCCCGAACGCGGTCGACAGGCTCGTGAAGAACGTATAGCTCTGCTTGAGCGCGCCGCCGCCGATCTTCTCGCCGGCGGCCCACACGTTGCCGACTTCCGCGCTGGCGCCGATCGACAGGGCCTTGATCGGCGACGCGTTGAACGTCATCAGCTGGTTCATGTACGTCACGTTGCCGTATGCGAGCTCGTTGCCGTTCAACTGGTCGGCCGCATAGGCGGCCAGATGCTGGAAGCCGCCGAGCGTGAAGTTGAACGCGTTGATCAGGTTGGTGCCGCCGATGCTCTTGCCGCCTTCGATCGTCGCGCTGATGCTGTGCCGGCCGAACTGTTGCGCGATCATCGCCTTGCCGTAGATCTCCGTGTACGGCGTGTTGGAGATCGCATCGTCGAATTCCTGCGCCGACTGGCTGTTGTGCGACAGCAGCGAGCGTTCGACGCGGAATTCGGTGTAGTAGCCGTGACGCGGGAACATCGGATCGTCGAGCTGATCGATGACGAGCCGCGCACGGGCGATGAGCGCCTGCGACGTGAAACTCGGCCACAGCAGCGTCGAGCTGCTGCCGTCGTCGGCCGAGAACGGCAGGTTGTAGTTCGGCGAGCCGTGCCCGGTCGCGTAGCCGAGGCCGATCCGGAAGTCACCGAGACGCCCGATCGGCAAGCCGAGGTCGAGCCCCGCGCGCGCCGTCTGCATCAGGTACTGGTTCAGCTTCACGTCATTGCTGTTGTCGTACAGGTTCGCATAGCGACGCTGGTATTCCGCGTACGGCGACAGGTACACGCCGTATGCGGCCGGCAGCGGCTGGCGCAATTCGACGCGCGCCGACTGCAGGTCGCTGCCGATCGTCGTGTCCGCGCGGAATTCGAGCCCCGATTCCGTGAGCCACGGCCGCCGGTAGCCGACGTGCAGGCGGAAGCCGCCTTCGTCGGTCGAACTGCTCGACATGCCGAGCCCGAACAGCAGGAAGTTGGGCCCCCAGTACTTCTCGCGCGCGTCGATCTCGAGCACGTTGTCGTCGCCGCGGCTCACGATCTGCTGCGTGACGCTCTCGAAGTTGCCGCCCGTCGTGAGTCCGAGCAGATCCTGGCTGACGGTCTGCGGATCGTAGATGTCGCCGGGTTTCACGTGCAGCGCGTTGCTGACGACCCGCTTCGGCACGCCGCCGCTGGTCTTGATGTCGATGCGCGTGATCCGGATCGGTGGCGGCAGCGGCTGCGCGTGCGCGGACCGGTACGCCGCGTACTGTTCCGGCGTGAGCGCGAAACGCCGCAGCCTCGGCAGCGCCGCGGTCGCGGCGGCCTCGCCGGCGGCGATCGCCTGCTTCGCGTTCTGGAAATCGGTGAACGCGAGCGAGCCGAGGTCCGGCGTGAGCAGCACGTCCTGCGCGTCGAGTTGCTTGCGCTGCGCGGTCACGTTCTGGCGGATCAGGATGCCGACCATCTGCTGCATCACGTCGGCCGGCGACGTGAGCGCGTCGAGCGGGCGCAACTGCGAGCCGATGTCGACGGCGATCACGACGTTCGCGCCCATCTGCCGTGCGGTGTCGACGGGCAGGTTGCTGACGAGGCCGCCGTCCACGAGCGCGCGCCCGTTGATCTCGGCCGGCGCGAACAGGCCCGGCATCGCCATGCTCGCGCGAATCGCGAGCGGCAGCGAGCCGTGGTCGAGCACGACCATCTGGCCGGTCTGCAGGTCGGTCGCGACCGCGCGATACGGGATCGGCAGGCGGTCGAACGGCTGGTTGGTCGGCACGGCGGCCGTCCAGTTCGCGAGCAGCGCCTGCAGCCGGTTGCCCTGCACGAGGCCGACCGGCGCCTTGACGCCTTTCTTGCCGAAGCCGAGCGTCAGTCCGTTGATGTACAGGCGTTCGTCCTCCCGGCTGGTTTGCGGCAGGTCCGCGCGGTCCGTCACGTCGAACGCGATATCCGCGAGGTTCACTTCCGACAGCCGCTTCTGCATTTCGTCGGCCGCCATTCCGCTCGCGTACAGGCCGCCGACGACGGCGCCCATGCTGGTGCCCGCGATGCAGTCGATCGGGATCCGGTTGTCCTCCAGCACTTTCAGGACACCGAGGTGTGCGTAGCCGCGCGCGCCGCCGCCGGACAGCACGAGGCCGATCGACGGGCGGCCGGCCGGGCCGCCGTCGGCCGAGCAGGTGTGCGCGGATGCAGCGGGCGTGGCGGCCG
The DNA here is from genome assembly GCF_015712215.1 of Burkholderia sp. 9779_493. Taxonomy (NCBI): domain Bacteria; kingdom Pseudomonadati; phylum Pseudomonadota; class Betaproteobacteria; order Burkholderiales; family Burkholderiaceae; genus Burkholderia; species Burkholderia sp. 9779_493. Next base: position 39,028 of record NZ_JACCQA010000040.1, on the reverse strand, counting down.
CCGGCGCGTTGGCCGCCGCGGCGACGGCCTGGGCGGCGGCGGATTCGGTGGCCGGCAGCGGTTGCGCGGCGACCGTGCAGCACCAGAAGGCAACGAGCGTCGTGCAGAGCGGGCGCACCGGCGCCCAGCGGAAGGAAACGGTCGCTGTCATGGTGAAAATACCTGGCGTGATCGTGCGTCTGACGCCTGCCGGGAGCAGGCAAGACCGAGAGATTACCGTGTTTTACAGGCCCAACGCGAGAGGCTGTTGCGTAGCCGGACGGGCGCGGAATGCCCGTTTCGGCAATTTCGTCGCGAAAAAATCATGGGAATTGCCTAAAGTATCGGAATGATTTGCCGCTAAGCTCGTGATGGGGCGGCATGGACGCGCGGCAAAAAAGTGCGGCGCGGCCGTCCCGGCCCGTTCCCTCACCAAGGTTTGATATGTCGACACCGCTGTTCGGAAAGTTGTTTGCGCAACCCGTTGCGATCGACCCGGGAACGGCGAGTACGCGGATCTATACGCACGAACGCGGCGTGGTGCTGAACCAGCCGTCGGTCGTCTGCTTCCGCAAGGGCGGCGCGAGCGACGCGCGGCCGACGCTCGAGGCCGTCGGCGAGCTCGCGAAGGCGCTGGTCGGCCGCGAACCGGGGCACCTCGAAGCCGTGCGGCCCATGCGGCACGGCGTGATCGCGGACGCGCACGCGGCCGAGCAGATGATCCGCAGCTTCATCGACATGTCGCGCACCCGCTCGCGCTTCGGTCGCCGCGTCGAGGTCACGTTGTGCGTGCCGTCCGACGCGACGGCCGTCGAGCGCCGCGCGATCCGCGAGGCCGCGTTCGCGGCCGGCGTATCGGAGGTCGAACTGATCGAGGAATCGCTCGCGGCCGGGCTCGGCGCGGGTTTGCCGGTGACCGAGCCGGTCGGCTCGATGGTCATCGACATCGGCGGCGGGACGACCGAAGTCGCGGTCATCGCGCTCGGCGGCATCGTCTACCGCGAGGCGATCCGCGTCGGCGGCAGCCAGTTCGACGCGGCGATCGTCAACCATGTCCGCAACCTGTACGGCGTGCTGCTCGGCGAGCAGACGGCGGAGCACGTGAAGAAGACGATCGGCTCGGCCACCAGCGCGGTGCCGCGCACGTCCACGCGCGCCGTCGGTCGCAGCATCGGCGACGGCCTGCCGCGCTCGGTCGAGCTGTCCAACCACGACGTCGCGGACGCGCTGGCCGCGCCGCTCAAGCAGGTCATCGGCGCGGTGAAGTCGGTGCTGGAAAACGCGCCGGCCGAACTCGTGACCGACATCGCGCATCGCGGCGTGGTGCTCACCGGCGGCGGCGCGCTGCTCGCCGATCTCGAACGCCTGCTGTACGACGAGACCGGGCTGGTCGCACGGATCGCCGATGAGCCGGCCACCTGCGCGGTACGTGGCGCGGGCGAGGCGATGGGGCGGCTCGCGATGTGCCCGGCCGACTGACCCGGGGCGGTGCCGGGTTCGCGTCGCGACGCGGCGCATCCTTCACATACTTTCGATCTCCCGATGGCCGGCCTGCGTGGCCGGCATCGGTTCGTCGCATGGACAGGCGCGAGCGCGCCGTGCTAGCGTGACGCGCCCATTCGGGGTGGGCCGGCCGATGCGCGCGGCGATACCTGAGAGAGACCGACTACCTTGAAATATCGAACCAAACGGGGCTTCGCGGCCCGGGCCGGCCGCGTGCTGGCCGTCGTTGCGTGCGTCTGGGCCGCGGCCGCTGGCGCGATCGTCGTCCATGGCATGCGGATGCCGAGCGATCCGGCGGACGTCGCCGTGATCTTCGGCAACGCGCTCGACGAAACCGGCGCGCCGAAGCCCGTGCTCGCGGCCCGGCTCGATGTCGGCGTGCGGTGTTACCGCGCGGGGCAGTGTCCGGCGTTTCTGGTCAGCGGCGCGATCGACGGCCCCGGGCTGAACGAGGCGACGGCGATGCGCGACTACCTCGTCGCGCGCGGCGTGCCGGCGGACCGGATCGCCGTCGACGACCAGGGCGACAACACGCTCGCGACCGCGCAGCACACGCTGGCCTACCTGCGCACGCACCGCCTGTCGCGCGTGCTGATCGTCAGCCAGTATTACCACCTCGCGCGGGCGCGCCTCGCGTTCGAGCGCGTCGGCATTGCGCGGTCGACTATCTCCGCCGCCTATCCGCGCCGCTTTCAGTGGCGCGATGTCTATTCGAGCTGGCGCGAGGTGCCGGCCTATGCGGTGTATGCGGTGCGGCTGTGGGTGAATCCCGATGCGCGGCCGGTTTCGTTTCGGCCGATGCTTTATCTGATGAGCCTGTTTTCGTGACGCGGCAGCCGCGGCGGCACATGCTTCCGGCCGCGTTGCAACGGTGTTTCAAGACGAAAATCGAAGCAATTCCGGGGATTGCTTGAAAATCCGGATTCCTCTGATGATTATTGACGGCGCGGATTATCCATTTCCTGATCCGGCAGGGTAAAAATATTGCACTGCAAGATTCGCGTATAACGCATCACGACGATATATCAGCGTTTTCACGGATGCGGCGCGTCCGATATCTTTGCGAAAAACTTGAAACAAGCCGGTGAAAGACCTGCCGGTCGTTATTTGATGAGCGCCTTCCGGCGAGTAAAAAATACATGTGCGTCGGCCCTTGATCCGATGGGAAAACATCGACTGGAAAACGGGTTGAGTTTGATATAGCCTTGTCTGATAAAAGCAGGGCAGTAATCAAATCAACAGAAAGTCGCTGCAAAAAACAGGGGCCGCCATCATGTCATTCGACTAGTTTCGACTTGCATTCCCGGTCTGGCTAAAAATTCATCCATGAATAAACCGACATCGCGCCGCGATTGCCGGAGCGGACGCTTTCATCCGTGATTTTCTGCTGTGCGTCACCCTGTGTGGTCGCAATACCAATACCAAGGCCGAAATCAATAACGAGGGAAAGCATGAATACTGCGCGTTCGAAAAAGGCGAGTGAACCGTTCCCGAGACTGTTGTTGCCCACGGGTGTTTTCCTGGCACTGTCCGGCGCGGGTATCGTGCCCGCTCATGCAACTTGCAACCAGGCGGGCACGACGGTGAGCTGTTCCGGCGTCGCGAACCCGCTGGCGCCGAGTTTCTCGAGCAACCTCAACAACATCAACGCGACGGTCAACCCCGGTGCGAGCGTCGGCGTGCTGCTCGGCGTCGGCGGCACGGCGATGTCGCTGACGGGCAACAACACCACGCTGACCAACAACGGCACGATCGACCCGTCGGCGCTCGGCTCGGGGCTCGGCGTGCTGTCGAGCGGCGCGGTGATCGGCAACGCGGCGGCGAGCTCGGTCAACGTCACCAACAACGGCGTGATGAACGGCTCGACCGGCGTGGCGATCAGCGGCGTGACGGGCATGGCGCTGTCGGTCCAGAACGGCCAGGGCGGCACGTCGACCATTACGAACACCGGTTCGATCGGCTCTTCCGCGCTGGTCGGTGCGACGCTGATCGGCGCCGATGCGCCGGTGGTCGCCGCCTACGGCGGCGGCACGGTCAACATGACGAACAGCGGGACGATCAGCGGCCGCGTGTCGTTCGGCTCGAACAGCGCGCCCGGGGGCGGCAATACGTTCACCAACTCGGGCGTGATCAACGGCAGCGTGTCGATGGGCGCGAACAGCACGAACACGTTCAATGCGATCACGGGCTCGCAGGTCAACACGGCGGGCGGCACCGGGGGCGCGTTCAACATCACGGTCGGGGCGAACACGCTCAACGTCGCGCAGACGGGCATCGTCGACGGCGGCGCGGGCGGCAACAACACGCTCAACCTGCAGCAGGGCGCTTCCGCGAACGGCACGATCGCGGCCAACAACTACATCAACTTCAATCACCTGAACGTCCAGGGCGGCAACTGGACGATCAACGGCGCGTCCACCGCGCAGGACGCGACGCTGAGCGGCGGCGTGGCGATCATCAACGACAACGCGTCGTTCGGCACCGGCAACATCACCGGGAACGGCGGTGCGTTGCAGGCGGGCACGGCGGCGCTCAACGTCTCTAACAACGTGTCGCTCGGCGTGGGGGGCCTGACGGTGCAGGGCACGACCGGGCTGACGCTGTCCGGTACGGTGTCGGGTGGCGGTGCGCTGACGAAGAACGACGGCGGCACGCTGACGCTGTCCGGCGCGAACAGCTACACGGGCGGCACCAACCTGAACGCCGGCGGCCTGGTGATCGGCAACAATTCGGCGCTCGGCATCGGCACGCTGAACGTGAACGCGTCGGCGTCGCTCGACACGAGCACGAACGTGACGCTCGGCAACACGGTCAATCTCGCCTCCGGCTCGACGCTGTCGATCGGCGGCAGCAACAGTCTCGGGCTGACCGGCGCGATCAACGGAAGCGGCGGCCTCGTGAAGAACGGCGCGGCGACCACGACGCTGAGCGGCGTCAATACGTATACGGGCGGCACGACCATCAACAGCGGCACGCTCGCGCTGAATGGGGCCGGCAGTCTGTCGGCGACCGGCACGGTCAACCTGACCGGTGCTGGTGCAACGTTCGACGTGAGCGCTGCGTCGGGCGCGCAGACGATCGGCTCGCTGGCCGGCGCGGCCGGCACGAACGTGAACCTCGGCGTCAATTCGCTGACGCTCGGCGGCACCGGCAATGCGACCTATGCCGGCACGATCGGCGGGTCGGGCAGCGTGACGCTGTCGGGTACCGGCGTGCAATCGCTGACGGGTACGAACGTATACACGGGCGGCACCAACCTGAACGGCGGCAACCTCGTCGTCGGCAGCAATACGGCGCTCGGCAGCGGCGCGGTGAACGTGAACGGCTCGTCGACGCTCGACGCGACGACCAACGTGACCCTGGCAAACGGCGTCAATCTCGCGACGGGCACCACGCTGACGCTCGGCGGCGGCACCGATCTCGGCCTCGGCGGCATGATTGCCGGTGGCGGCGGTCTCGTGAAGAACGGCGCGGCCGCGCTGACGCTGAACGGCGCGAACAATTACACCGGTGGCACGACGCTGAACGCAGGCAGCCTCGTGCTCGGCAACGGCTCCGCGCTGGGCACCGGTGCGCTGACCGTCGGCGGCGCGGCGACGCTCGATACGAATGCGAGCCTGTCGGTCGGCAATGCGATCGGTCTCGGCACGGGCGCAACGCTGACGCTCGGCGGCAGCAACGCACTCGGATTGAGTGGCGCGATTTCCGGTACGGGCGCGCTGGTGAAGAACGGCGCGTCGACCACGACGCTGACGGGGGCGAACACCTACACCGGCGGCACGACGATCAATGCCGGCACGCTCGCGCTCGGCGCGGGCGGCAGCCTGTCGTCCACGGGTACGGTGAATCTGGTCAATGCGGGAGCCGCGCTCGACATCAGCGCGGGCAGCGCGCAGTCGATCGGCGCGCTGTCGGGCGGCGTCGGCACGAGCGTGAGCCTCGGCGCCAACGCGCTGACGCTGGGCGGGACTGCGAGCGGCACGTTCAGCGGCACGATCGACGGCACCGGCAGCCTGACGCTGGCGGGTACCGGCACGCAGACGTTGAACGGCGCAAATACCTATACCGGCGGCACGAATCTCAATAGCGGCAGTCTGGTACTCGGCAACAACGGGGCGCTCGGCTCCGGCGCGCTGAACGTCGGCGGGGCGGCGACGCTCGATACGAATGCGAGCCTGTCGGTCGGCAATGCGGTCAATCTCGGCACGGGCGCCGCGCTCACGCTCGGCGGCAGCAACAACCTCACGCTGGGCGGCGCGATTTCCGGCGCGGGCAGCCTCGTGAAGAACGGCGTGGCCACCACCACGCTGACCGGCGCGAATACCTACACGGGCGGCACGACGATCAACGCGGGGACGCTGGCGCTCGGCGCGGGCGGCAGTCTTGCATCGACCGGTGCGATGAATCTCGCGGGCGTCGGTGCGACGCTGGATCTGGGCGGTGCGACGGGCGGCCAAACGCTCGGCGCGCTGTCGGGTGTCGCGGGAACAAACATCAACCTCGGGAACAATGCACTGACGCTGGGCGGGACCGCCAGCGGCACGTTCAGCGGTGCGATCGGCGGTACGGGCAGCCTGACGCTCGCAGGCACCGGCACGCAGACGCTGAACGGCGCGAGCACCTATTCGGGCGGCACGAACCTCAATAGCGGTGGCGTGGTGCTCGGCAACAATACGGCGCTGGGCACCGGCACGGTGAACGTGGGCGGCGCGGCGACGCTCGATACGAACGCGAGCCTGACGGTGGCCAATGCGGTCAATCTCGGCACGGGTGCGGCGCTCACCTTGGGCGGCAGCAATGCGCTCGACCTGAGCGGTGCGATTTCCGGTGCGGGCAGCCTCGTGAAGAACGGCGCGGCGACGACCACGCTGACGGGCGCGAACACGTACACGGGCGGCACCACGATCAACGCCGGCACGCTGGCGGTGGGCGCGGGCGGAAGCCTCGCGTCGACCGGCGCGATGAATCTCGCGAGTGCCGGCGCGACGCTCGATCTGAGCGCCGCGACGGGCGCACAAACGCTCGGCGCATTGTCGGGCGTCGCGGGCACGAACCTCAACCTCGGTGGCAACGCACTGACGCTGGGCGGGACCGCCAGCGGCACGTTCAGCGGTGCGATCGGCGGCACGGGCAGCCTGACGCTCGCGGGCACCGGCACGCAGACGCTGTCCGGCGCTAACACCTATACGGGCGGCACGACGATCGGCGGGGGCAGCACGCTGGCGCTCGGCGCGGGCGGCAGCCTTGCGTCGACCGGCACGGTGAACCTGGCCGGGGCCGGGGCGACGTTCGACCTGAGCGGCGCATCGGGCGCGCAGACGATCGGCGCACTGACCGGTGCGGCCGGCACGAACGTGAACCTCGGCGGCAACGGGCTGACGCTGAGCGGCAACGGCAGCAACACGTTCGGCGGCGCGATCGGCGGCGCCGGCGGCCTGACGCTCGCCGGCAGCGGTACGCAGACGCTGACGGGCGCGAACACGTATACCGGCGGCACGACGATCAGCGGCGGCGGCACGCTGGCGCTGGGTGCGGGCGGCAGCCTCGCGTCGACCGGCGCGGTGACCCTCGCCGGCACGGGTGCGACGCTCGATCTGAGTGGCGCGACGGGCGCGCAGACGATCGGCACGCTGGCGGGTGCGGGCGGCACGAGCGTGAATCTGGGCGCGAATGCGCTGACGCTGAATGCCACCACCAACGGTACGTTCGGCGGTGCGATCGGCGGGACGGGCGGTGTGACGGTCGCCGGCACGGGCACGCAAACGCTGACGGGCGCGAACACGTATACCGGCGGCACGACGATCAACGGCGGCAGCACGCTCGCGCTCGGTGCGGGCGGCAGCCTCGCGTCGGGGGGCGCCGTGACTCTCGCGGGCGCGGGCGCGACGTTCGACGTGAGCGGCGCGACGGCCGCCCAGACGCTCGGCACGCTGACCGGCGCGGCCGGCACGAACGTGAATCTCGGCGCGAATGCGCTGACGTTGAGCGGCAGCGGCAACGGTACGTTCGGCGGTGCGATCGGCGGGACGGGCGGCGTGACGTTCGCCGGCACGGGCACGCAAACGCTGACGGGCGCGAACACATATACCGGCGGCACGACGATCAACGGCGGCAGCACGCTTGCGCTGGGAGCCGGTGGCAGTCTCGCGTCCGGTAGCACCCTGAATCTCGCGGGCACGGGTGCGACGTTCGACGTGAGCGCTGCGAGCGGCGCGCAAACGATCGGTGCGCTGTCAGGGGTGGGCGGCACGAACGTGAATCTCGGCGCGAATACGCTGACATTGAACGGCAGCGGCAACAACACGTTCGGTGGCACGATCGGCGGGACGGGGGGCGTGACGCTGGCGGGCACCGGCACGCAGACGCTGACGGGGGCGAACACGTACACGGGCGGCACGACGATCCATGGCGGCAGCACGCTTGCACTCGGCGCGGGAGGTAGCCTCGCGTCGACGGGCGCGGTGAATCTTGCGGGCACCGGTGCGACGTTCGATGTGAGCGCCGCGACCGGTACGCAAACGATCGGTGCGCTGTCCGGCGCGGCCGGCACGAACGTGAATCTCGGCGCGAATGCGCTGGCGCTGAACGGCACCGGCAGCAGTACGTTCGGCGGCACCATCGATGGCTCGGGCAGCGTGACGGTGGCGAGCGGCACGCAGGTGCTGACCGGCGGCAACACGTACACGGGCGGCACCACGATCGCCGCCGGCGGCACGCTGCAACTCGGCAACGGCGGCACGTCGGGCAGCGTGGCCGGCAACGTCGTCGACAACGGTGCGCTGATCGTCAATCAATCCGGCAATGTGACGATCGCGAGCGTGCTGTCCGGCACCGGCTCCCTCACCCAGGTCGGCAGCGGACAACTGACCCTGACCGGCGCGAGCACGCTGAGCGGGCCGACCACGGTCAGTGCGGGCACCCTCGCCGTCAACGGTTCGCTCGGCCAGTCGACCGTCACCGTGCAGAGCGGCGCGACGCTGACGGGCACCGGCACGGTCGGCGGCCTCGTCGTGCAGAACGGCGCGACGGCGGCTGCCACGCAACCGGGCGCGGCGCTGAACGTGGGCGGCAACGTCACGTTCCAGCCGGGTTCGACGTTCCAGGTCGCCGCCACGCCGCAGCAAAGCGGCAGCCTCGCGGCGAGCGGCACGGCGACGCTGAACGGCGGCACCGTGCAGGTGCTGGCGAACCAGAGCGGCTACCAGCCGAGCACGACGTACACGATCCTCAGCGCGTCGTCGGGCGTGCAGGGCGCGTTCACCCAGGTGAGCGCGAACTACGCGTTCCTGACGCCGACCCTCAGCTACGACCCGGGCCACGTGTACCTGCGACTGGTTCAGAACGGCACGTCGCTGCCCGACGTCGCGACGACGCCGAACCAGCGCTCGGTCGCGACCGCGCTGGGCGGGCTCGGCGCCGGCAATCCGCTGTACGACGCGGTGCTGACGACCGACGCGCCCACCGCGCGCCGCGCGTACGGGCTGCTCGACGGCGAACTGCAGGCGAGCCTGAAGAGCATGCTGCTGCTCGACAGCCGCTATGTACGCGACGCGGTGACCGATCGTGTCCGCCAGGGTCTCGCGCCCGGATCGGGCCCGCTCGCGGCCCTGTCGTCGGGCGGCGCCGCGCTGTGCGGCGACAACACGGCCGGCGTGGCCGACCCGACGCTGCCGCCGGAACGCCGGATCGGCTCGCGCGACGGGTGCTACGGTGGGACGCCGTATCAGCAGGTCGTCTGGGGGCAGGCGTTCGGCGGCCGCAGCCGGCTCGCCGGCGACGGCAACGCGTCGACGATCAACCGCAGCATGACGGGCTTCATCGCCGGCGCCGACATGGCGCTCAACGACAAGTGGCGCGCGGGTCTGGCGGCCGGTGTCACGCACAGCTCGCTCGACAACGACCAGAGTTCCTCGGCGGCGGTGAACAGCTACTACCTGTCGCTGTACGGCGGCGCGCAGTACGGCGCGCTCGGCGTGCGCGGCGGCGCGTCGTACACGTGGTACCGCATCAACAGCGACCGCTATCCGGGCTTCGCGGGCTTCTCCGATCACGACTCGGCCGGCTACAACGCGAATTCGGCGCAGGTGTTCGGCGAAGTCGGCTACGCGCTGCCGGTCGGGCCGGTCGCGATCGAGCCGTTCGCGGGCCTCGCGTACGTGAACCTGCATACCGACGGCTATACGGAAACCGGCGGCGCGGCCGCGCTGCGCGCCGGCGGCGAGACGACCCACGTCGGCTTCTCGACGCTCGGCCTGCGTGCGGCGTCGCAGCTCGGCTCGATCGCGAGCGGCACGTTCACCGCGCGCGGGACGGTCGGCTGGCGGCATGCGTTCGGCAACGTGCGGCCGTCGTCGGCGTTCACGTTCGCGAATGGCGGCACGTCGTTCCAGGTGTCGGGTGTGCCGATTGCTCGCGACAGCGCGGTACTCGAAGCCGGCATCGACGCGAACGTCACGAAGCGCCTGACGCTCGGCCTCACGTACAGCGGCCAGTATGGCAGCGGCGTGCGCGACAACGCGATCCTCGGCAACATCCTGTGGAAATTCTGACCGGCAACTGACGTACCCGTCCGCGGCGCACGTGCCCGGTTCTGGCCTATCCTGTGCGAAACACGCGACGCGCGCCGCGCGTTGCGCCTCGACACAGGAGCATCGATGCCGAATCACGCCGAAGCCACGACGACGCAGGCGCCGCAAGTCGCGCCAGTTGCCCCGACCATCGCGTCGGGTCCCGCCTTCATCGCGCCCGAAGCCGATCAGCAGGTTCTCGCGCGCAACAACCAGTACGTGCTGAAATCCGGTGACGCGTTCGTGGTCAGCGACGCGCTCGGTGACATCGGCGGGCATGACGACGGCCTGTTCGTCGACGACATGCGCGTGCTGTCGAAATGGCGCCTGACGTTCGGCGGCCGCGCGCCGTCGCTGCTGTCGGGCGCGACGAGCGCCGACAACGCGTCGTTCACCGCGCACCTGACGAACCGCCCGCTGCCGCCGCTCGGCGGCCACGAGACGCCCGAGGGCGTGATTCATATCGAGCGCATGCGCGTGCTCGCGGGCGACGTGCTGTACGAAGCGCTGACGCTGACGAACTACGGCGCGAGCGAAGCCGAGGTGCCGCTGTCGCTGTCGTTCGCGGCCGATTTCAAGGACATGTTCGAAGTGCGCGGCACGCAGCGGCCGAAGCGCGGCACGGTGGGCGCGCCGCGCGTCGACGCGGGCGCGGTGCGGCTGCGCTACGACGGCCTCGACGGCGTGGAGCGCAACGTGACCGTGCATTTCTCGCCGGCGCCCGACGCGCTGTCGGTCGATCGTGCGGACTACACGCTGACGATCGCCGCGCAGGCGTGCGTGTCGATCTACCTGACCGTCGATGCGACGCTCGGGCCCGAGCAGGGCGAAGGGCCCGGATGCGGCCGCGTCGCGCTGCGTACCGCGCTGGTCGGCGTGCATCGCGAGATGCGGGCACGGCGCGAGTCGATGGCGCGCGTGAACACCGGCAATCCGCTGTTCGACGCATGGCTCGATCGTTCGCTCGCGGATCTCGGGCTGCTCACGACGCAGCTCGACACGGGGCCGTACCCGTATGCGGGCATTCCGTGGTTCTCGACGCCGTTCGGCCGCGACGCGATCATCACGTCGCTGCAGATGCTGTGGCTGCAGCCGTCGCTCGCGCGCGGCGTGCTGCGTTTTCTTGCCGAGCATCAGGCGCGCGAGACCTCCGCGTTCCGCGACGCGGAGCCCGGCAAGATCATGCACGAGTTCCGCCGCAGCGAGATGGCCGCGACGGGCGAGGTGCCGTTCGCGCTGTACTACGGCGGCGTCGATACGACTCCGCTGTTCATCGTGCTCGCGGGCGCCTATCTCGAACGCACCGGCGACGATGCGCTGATCGACGAGCTGTGGCCCGCGCTCGAGCGCGCCGCGCAATGGGTGATCGACAAGTGCGACCGCAATCCGTACGGACTGCTCGATTACCAGCGCACGTCGGAGCGCGGCCTCGCGAACCAGGGCTGGAAGGACAGCCACGATTCGGTGTTCCACGCGGACGGCCGTTTCCCGGACGGGCCGATCGCGCTCGTCGAAGTGCAGGCCTATGCGTGCGCGGCGCTCGACGCGATGTCGGCATGCTCGCACCGGCGCGGCCATGCGGCCGACGCGACGCGCTACGCGTTGCGCGCGAAGACGCTGCGCGATCAGGTCGATGCGCTGTTCTGGATGCCGGAAGGCGATTTCTACGGGATCGCGCTCGACGGTCATGGCGAGCTGTGCCGCGTGTTCGCGTCGAACGCCGGCCACCTGCTGGCATTCGGGCTGCCCGACGCCGAGCGCGGCGCGGCGGTCGCCGGCGTGCTCGGCTCGGCGCTGTTCCAGACGGGCTGGGGCATCCGCACGCTCGCGGCCGGCCAGCCGCGTTTCAACCCGATGGCGTATCACAACGGCTCGGTGTGGCCGCACGACAATGCGCTGATCGCGCGCGGTCTCGCGCGCTACGGCGACAAGACGGCCGCGGTGAATCTGCTGCGCGCGCTGTTCGAGGCGGCGGTGAGCTTCGAGATGCGCTTGCCGGAGCTGTTCTGCGGGTTCCCGCGCCGGCGCGGCGAACCGCCGACCGCGTATCCGGTGGCCTGCCTGCCGCAGGCGTGGGCGGCCGGCGCGCCGTTCATGATGCTGCAGGCGTGCCTCGGCGTGAGCATCGACGCGTCGCGCCACGAGGTGCGCGTCGAGCGCCCGGCCTTGCCGGAAGGCGTCGACTGGCTGCGGATCGACGCGCTGCGCGTCGGCGACGAAACCGTATCGCTGACGTTCCGCCGTGTCGACGGTCAGGTCGTCGCGGCGGCGGAGCAGCCGGGCCGCGTGAAGGTGGTCGCGGTACTGTAGCGGGGCGCTGCGCGAACGTTGCGCGATGTCGCGCCACGTTCGCGCGCAGCGGCATAGAATCGTGACATGACCCTTGAACGATGGCGGAGGTAGACGATGACGACCGACAACCGGCCCGACGACGGCGAGCACAAGCTCGAGAATCTGGAAGCGGCGGTCGACCACCTGCACAAGTCGATCGAATCGCAGAGCATCGCGGTCGGCGCGGCGAAAGGCATCCTGTTCAGCCTGATCGAAACGCTCGGCGCACTGATCGGCGATCCCGACCTGCCCGAGCATGCGCGTTCGGGCTACGAAGCGTTGCGCGACAAGGCGAGCGAATTGCGCGGCGGGCTCGACCGCCATTGATGCACGGGCGGCGCGGGCGCTGCCCGATTTGGCAGACGCGGCACAAAACCCCGTGCGCTCAACCAGTTAGGTGCCCGATACGCAGGATATCCACAAGTTTGCCAACACAATCTGTGGAGAACCGCCCGGCCGCCGGCCGGGTGCGTCGCGGGTGCGTGGCGAGCGGTTCGACAACCGTTCCGGTGCCACACCATTGACCGGTCAAGGTCCGTGGATCGAATCCCCTTGTGTATCAAGATGTTACGCGTCCGATCTGATGGATATCCACAGGCTTGCCAACAAAATCTGTGGACAACTCGCAATCGATTGCGTCGCAGGGGTTGAGGATCCGGCCGGAATGCGACCGGGGCACGAAGCCCGTGCGCAAAGGCTGCCCGCGCCGTGCACCGGCACGCTAATGCGTGCGCGATCAAGGGCTTAGGCGCCAGGTACCCAGGATATCCACATCCTTGCCAACACTTTCTGTGGACAAGCGGCGTTATTCGACGGGCGCGGCGCCGGCCGCCTCGGCCGCGATCCAGTCGCGAAAGAGCGTCATCGCGGGCGTCAGCGGTTTCGACTTCAGCGACGTGAGCCAGTAGCCGCCCGCGCGCACGTCGATGTCGAGCGGCCGCGCGAGCTGGCCGAGCTGCAGTTCGCGCGCGAACATGCACGCGGGCGCGAGCGCGACGCCCGCACCCTGCATCGCGGCCTCGACCATCAGCCGGGACGAATCGAACACGGGTCCGTTGACGGCCCACGGTTCGAGCCGTGCGGCGTCGAACCAGCCGAGCCATTCGTCGGTGCGGTACGAGCGCAGCAGCGTTTCGTTCGCGAGATCGGCCGGCCGCGCGAGGCGCCGCGCGATCTCCGGCGTGCACAGTGCGGTGAGTGGCGCATCGAGCAGCCGCTCGTTGCGCGTCGCCGGCCAGTTGCCTTCGCCGAAACGGATCGCGAAGTCGAGGCCCTCGGCGGCGAGGTCGACGACATTGTTGTTGGTCCGCAGCCGCAGCTCGACGAACGGGTGCGTGTCACCGAACTGCTTCAGCCGCGGCATTAGCCAACCTAGGGCAAAGGTGCCGACGACGCCGAGCGTCAGCACTTCGTGGAAACGCCCGCCGTCGAACTGCTTGAGCACCGTTTCGATGCGGCTGAACGCGTCGCTCAGCACCGGCAGCAGCGCACGCCCTTCGTCGGTGAGCCCGAGGCCGCGCGGCAACCGCGTAAACAGCGTACAGCCGAGCCGCTCCTCGAGCGAGCGCACCTGCTGGCTGACGGCGGCCTGCGTCACGCTCAGCTCGAGGCCGGCGCGCGTGAAGTTCAGGTGGCGCGCCGACGATTCGAACGCGCGCAACGCATTGAGCGGAAGATGAGGGCGGAGCTTCGTCATAAGAATTTCTTTTGTCAGCGCTCAATTATCGTTGCTTGTCAGGCAACCGTAAAGTCTCGATAGTGCTGTCTCGGCGGCCGGCCGTTTTCCCTCTCCCGACACCGTTGCGCCGCCATTCCACCACGAGACAACCGACATGACCTACTCATCGAAACGTCGAACCCTGTTGCTGGCCGCCGCGACGGCGCCGCTCGTTCTCACCGCCACCGCGTGCGCGTCGCGGCAGGCCGCTGCGCCGGACCCGGCCACGGCGGCGGCAGCGGCTGCCGCGGACGCCATGGCGCCCGCCGCGGCAGCAGCGACGCTCGCCGATCTCGAACGCGACGCGGGCGGCCGTCTCGGCGTATGCGCGATCGACACGGCGAGCGGCCGGGTCATCGAGCATCGCGCGGGCGAGCGCTTCCCGTTCTGCAGTACGTTCAAGGCGATGCTGAGTGCGGCGGTGCTCGCGCAGAGCGTCGAGCGGCCGGGCTTGCTGCAACAGCGCGTGAAGTATACGAAGGCCGACCTCGTCAACTATTCGCCGGTGTCGGAGAAGCATGTCGGCGCGGGCATGACGGTGGCCGCGCTGTGCGAGGCGACGATCCAGTACAGCGACAATTCGGCCGCGAACCTGCTGATGAAGCTGATCGGCGGCCCGTCGGCGGTCACCGCCTACGCGCGCTCGATCGGCGACGACGCGTTCCGGCTCGATCGATGGGAGACCGAACTGAATACCGCGTTGCCGGGCGACCCGCGCGACACGACGACGCCTGCCGCGATGGCCGCCAGCATACGCGTGCTGACGCTCGGCGACGCACTGCCGGCCGCGCAGCGTGCGCAGCTCGTCGCGTGGCTGCGCGGCAACAAGGTCGGCGACAAGCGGATTCGTGCGGGCGTGCCGGCCGGATGGACCGTCGGCGACAAGACCGGTACCGGCGACTACGGGACGACGAACGACGCGGGCGTCATCTGGCCGACGTCGCGCGCGCCGATCGTGCTGGCCGTGTACTACACGCAGACGCGAGCCGATGCGCGGGCGAAGGATGACGTGATCGCGTCGGTCGCGCGCATCGTCGCGCAGACGTTCGGTTGAGCCGCGCGGCGCGGCGTGCGTGGCGAGATCCGCGGGCGCGCCGTGCCGCAGTCGTGACCCGCGCGATCAAACGTTGTGCGATCAACGACTTAGATCGCGCATGCTCAGGATATCCACATGCTTGCCAACAAAAAGTGTGGACAAGCCCGCACGCGGCGGCGCCCGGCATGCGCCCGCCGTCGTGCCGCGTTTGAAGCAGCGCGGACAAAGTCTTTCGGATCAAGCGTTTGGCCGCGGTATGCGCAGGCTATCCACACGCTTGCCAACACAATCTGTGGACAAGCGCGGCGAGCAGCGTGGCAGCCGGCGCGTCACGCGTCGAGGCAGCACATAATCGGTGATTGGCCGCTCGCGTGCCGTTTTCGAGGCGGCGCGGACAAAGTCTTTCGGATCAAGTGCTTGATCGCGGTATGCGCAGGCTATCCACATGCTTGCCAACACAATCTGTGGACAAGCCCGCGCGCTGCCGCGATGGCAACGCTCAGGGCTGCCGATCGCCGACGGCCGGCCAGCGCGCGAACGCGAACACCCACAACATGATGAAGTTCAGCACCGGGACGAACATCGTCAGGATCCACCAGCCCGAATGCCCGGTGCGCCGGACGATGCGGACGTACGGATAGACGACGATGGCGACGAGCACGAGCGAGATGAGCAATTGCCACGCGGTGAAGTGTTCCATGGTCTTCCTCGGATTGAAATGTCGTCATGCGGTGCCGGCGGAACGGCCGGCCCGTGGCGCCGACGCGCGTTGCCGGCCATGCGCGGCCGCGTGCGGCTTGCGTGATCTTGATGGGTGACGGGCGCGGGCGTCAAGGTATCGGCGCCGCGCTGCGATCGCACTGAATCGTCCGCGTGCGCGCCGGCCGCTACCGCGCGCTGCCGAAACGATGACACGTGGCACGAACCGTAGACCGATCAATGGGTTAGCGCAGGCTTGCGCAGGATATCCACAAGCTTGCCAACACAATCTGTGGGTAAGTGGCGCAGCGCCGGCCGTTACGACGCGCATCGAGCGTGCATCGGACTGCATCGGAGTACATCGGGACTACATCGCCGTGGCGTCGTGATGCGAAGTGCGGCGACGCGGTGTGCGCGATGGCCATGGCGCGCGCCGTGTCTGCATCACGCGTGCCAAAGTCCATCGGATCAAGGGTTTAGCGTCGCGGTGCGCAGGATATCCACAAGCTTGCCAACATTTTCTGTGGAGAACTCCACGTTCGCGAGGCGGCCGATGCCACGCACTGCCACGCTTCGCATGCCCGCTCACGCCGTGCAGATACCGGCCACGCCGACCTTCTGGAACAGGTGCGGGCTGGCGACGGCGGACGACGGATAGGCCGACAGCTTGGCGACGAACTCCGGATGCGTGAAGGCCGCGCGAAACGCGTCCGTCGATTCCCAGATCGCGTAGTTCAGGTAGGTCGGGCTGTCGCCGAGCGCGCGATGAAGCTGCGTCGAGATGAATCCCGGCTGCCGCTTCATGAAAGCCGCGTCGTCTTTCCAGGCGGCGAGAAAATCGGCTTCGTCGGCGGGCGCGAGCGTGAACACGTTGACGAGCACGACCGGGTCCGCGTCGATCGCAATCTGTTGCTGGATCGGAAAGGCCGGATCCATCGGCTTGAACTGGGGCATGGGTGCTCCTGGTGAGGTAGAGGGCGAGCGGGCGGCTACGCGTGGCCGTCCTGGCCGTGCGCGCCGGACATCGCCGACAGCACGCGCAGCGCCGCGTCGAGGTCGGAAGAGCTGAAGTCGCCGGCGATGTCGCGGACATGCCGCTGCCACTGCTCGACCACGGCCTGATAGGCCGCTTCGCCGCGCGGCGTCAGCGCATACAACGGCGAGCGCTTGTGCGCCGGATTGGGCAACGACAGCACCAGCCCTTCGTCGGTCAGCACGTTGATCTGTTTCAGGACGGCCTGCCGCGTGATGCCCATCGTGTCGGCGATCTGCGGGATGTTGGGCGCGTCCGGCGCCATCGAGATCGCGCCCAGCACCTGCCAGCGCGCGCTGGTCAAGCCGTGCGGCCCGGCGAAGGTGTTGCCCCATTCGATCAGCAGGCCGTTCAACCGGAATACGGATAGCGCGACGGCGGTCAACTTGTCGGATTTCGTCATGGCCAGCTCGGGTCGTAAATTGACAACTACTTTACGTAATAGACAACTAGTTGTCAAATTGATGGGCGAGTGTCGACAGACGAAGGGGCTTCGGTATTGCAGCGTGGAAGCGCACGCGAACATCCGTGAAACCTCGACCGATCTTTGGGGCGAGCGGATCGTCCACGAGAAGTGACGCGCGCGTGCGTGCTTGCCCCTGGCCGGCGCATTTGCCGCGCACGCACGGCAAACCCTTTCCGATCAATGGCTTGGTGCTGTTAATGGAGGGTTGTCCACAAGCTTGCCAACATTATCTGTGGACAAGCCTTCGGCCGCCCGCGCATCAGGCCGGCAGCGGGAAGCGCACCGTGACGGTCAGCCCGCGTCCGCCGCGGGTGGTGCCCAGCGAGACGGTCGCGCGATGCTGTTCGGCGATCCGCTTGACGATCGACAGCCCGAGCCCGCTGCCCGACGACGTGGCGGCCTGCGCGCCTTCGCCGCGATAGAAGCGTTCCCACACGTCGGCGCGCTCGGCTTCCGGAATGCCGGGGCCGTCGTCCGCGACTTCGAGCACGGGCGTCGTGCCGTCGACGCGCGCCGACACGTCGACGCGCGCGCCTTCGCCTGCATAGCGGATCGCGTTGTCGACGAGATTGTTCAGCAGCACGCGCAGCGTGTCGGCATTGCCCGCGGCCATCACCGGCACGTCGACGATCGCGCCGAGATCGATCCGGTGCGCGTCGGCGACGCGTGCGCGATCGGACACCACCGAGCGGCACAGCGCGGCGAGATCGACCGGCGCCGATGCGGAGACGACCGCCTGCGCATCGGGTTCGAGGCGCGCGAGCGTCAGCAACTGTTCGGCGAGGTGGCCGAGGCGGGTCGTGCCCGCATGGATCTGCGCGAGGATGTGCTCGCGTTCCTCGGCCGTCGCCGCGCGCCGCAGCAGTTGCGACTGGATCGACAGCCCCATGATCGGCGTGCGCAGCTCGTGCGCGGCATCGGCGATGAAGTGCCGCTGCAGCGTGAACGAGCGGTCGAGGCGCGCGAGCAGGTCGTTGATCGCTTCGGCGAGCGGGCGGACCTCGTTCGGCATCGACGCGACGTCGACCGGTTCGAGGTTGTTCGCATTCCTGCGTTTCAGGCCGGACGCGATCGCCCGCAGCGGCCGCAGCCCCGCGCCGATGCCGAACCACAGGCCGAGCGCGAGCAGCGGCAGCATCGAGAACACGGGCCACAGCAGGTGGACGGCGATGCCCGCGATCGCTTCCCAGCGCGCATGCCGCGCCTGTGCGAGCCGGATCGTCGTGCCGCCGCGCTCGGTCACATAGGTGCGCCACGGCTGGCCGCCGACGTCGACGCTCGCGATGCCCTGCTGCGCGGGCGGCGGCAGCTTCGAGTCGCGATCGGTCGAATACACGAGCGTGCCGTTGCGCCACACCTGCAGCAGCACCGCGTCGGGGTCGCTCGCTTCGAAGCCGTGCTTGCCTTTGGCATGGTTGCTGAACGACAGCTCGCCGTTCGGGCCGACCACGATCTGTTTCGACATGCTGCGCATCTGGTCGTCGAGCAGGTCGTCGAGCTCGCGCAGCGCGCCCCAGTAGGTGCCGGCGCTCGCGACCAGGCCGATCACGCACGCGGCCGGCAGCAGCCACGTCAGCAGGCGCCGCCGCAGCGACGCGTTGCGCCAGCGCTCGACCGCGCGTTCCATGCGCGTCACGTGCCGTCACCGATCCGGTAGCCGACGCCGCGCACCGTGCGGATCATGTCGTGGCCGAGTTTCTTGCGCAGGTTGTGGATATGCACCTGCACCGCGTTGCTCTCGATTTCCTCGCCCCAGCTGTACAGCCGTTCCTCGAACTGCTCGCGCGAAATCACCGCGCCCGGTTCGCGCATCAACTCGTGCAGCAGTACGAATTCCTTCGGCGACAGCGGCACTTCGTCACCGTCGAGCCAGACGAGGTGCTTGACGGGATCGAGCCGCAGCGGGCCGATCGCGAGCGTCGTCTGCGCGCGACCCGCATGGCGGCGGCTGACCGCGCGGATGCGGGCGAGCAGCTCGTCGAGCTCGAACGGCTTGACGAGATAGTCGTCCGCGCCGCTGTCGAGGCCGGCGATGCGGTCCGGCACGCCGTCGCGCGCGGTGATGATGATCGCGGGCAGGTTTTCGTCGCGGCGGCGCAGCGCGGCGAGCACCGACAGGCCGTCGCGGTTCGGCAGCCCGAGATCGAGCAGCAGCAATCCGTAGCCGGTCGCGCGCAGCGCGAGCGACGCGGCGTCGCCGTCCTTCACCCAGTCGACCGCGAAGCCTTCCTGTTTGAGGCCCTGTTCGAGCCCGCTGCCGATCAGCGGATCGTCCTCGACGAGCAGTACGCGCATGAATTCGTGTCTCTTCAAACGGGGCGCCGCGGCGCCCGGGATTCCCATGATAAGCGCACGCGTCTTAGACCAAGCTTAAATGCGCGCAGGGCGCCGCGCGGTTTTCGTACTCGTCCAATGCGGCACCGTGTCACTTCGGCATGCCCTTCAGGTTTGCTTAATCTTACGGTCCGTAATCTGACGCCGTCGCGTTCAACGGAGCGCGGCGCCACATCGAAGAAGAGGACCACGATCATGAAACACCTGGCCAGAATTCTGGCGGTCGCGCTCGTCGCGCTGCCCGCCGCCGTCTACGCGCAATACACGGGGCCGTCCGCGCTGACGACGACGACCGTGAAGGCGCTGCTCGCCAACGGCCGGGACGACCAGCACGTGCAGTTGCAGGGGCGCATCGTCAAGCACGTCGGCGGCGAGGATTACGAGTTCGCCGACGCCACCGGCACGATCCACGTCGAAATCGACCACAAGCTGTGGGCGGCGGGCCAGCCCGTCAGCGACAAGAACGAGGTGAAGCTGACCGGCGAATTCGAGCGCAAATGGTCGGGCCGCGTGAAGGTCGACGCCGATCACGTCGAAGTGCTGCGCTGACCGATGCGCGCGGGGCCGGTGATACCATGGACGACCGGTTCCCGTTCCCATCAAGATGGCCGCCAATTTCGACGAACTCGCGTCCCGGATCCGGGCGCAATTTTCCGAGCTGAGCCCGCAATTCCAGGCGGGCGCCGCCTTCCTGCTCGATCATCCCGACGAAGTCGCCACGTCGTCGATGCGCAAGGTCGCGCAGCGCGCGCAGGTGCAGCCTGCGTCGCTCGTGCGGCTCGCGCAGCAATTCGGCTTTCCCGGCTGGAACGAGCTGCGCGACCTGTGCGTCGCGCGCGTGCGCACGCGGCCCGAGCCGCTCACGCAGCGTGCGCGCTCGCTCGTGCGGCCCGACGCGAAGGCGTCGCTCGCGCACGACCTGCTCGCCGCGCAGCAGCACAACCTGTCGGCGACCGCCGCGCAGAACGAGCATGCGCTCGCGGATGCGGCAAAGCTGATCCGCAAGGCATCGCATGTGCACGTGGCGGGGTTTCGCTCGTGCTATCCGGTCGCGTTCGGTTTCGTCTACGGCTACCGGCTGTTCCGGCCGACCGTGTCGCTGCTGAACGGCGTCGCCGGTTCGCTCGAAATGGAGCTGCGGACGATCGCGAAGCAGAGCGTGACCGTGATCGTCAGCTTCGCGCCGTATTCGGCCGAAGCGACGCGCGTCGCGCAGGCCGCGAAGGCGCAGGGCAGCCGGATCGTCGCGATCACCGACAGCGCCGTGTCGCCGATCGCGCTGCACGCGGACGCGCAACTGATCTTCACGCACGACAGCCCGTCGTTCTTTCCGTCGCTGGTGGCCGCGCATGCGATGGCCGAGGCGCTGGTCGCGCAGTTGCTGGCGCTCGAAGGCAGCGATGCGATCGCGGCGCTCGAGCGGACCGAAGCGGAACTGCACGCGAAGGGCGCGTACGTCGTTTGACGGGCGCGGCACGGGCAGTTTCAGCCCCCTCGCATCACTTTCATTCACGACCCGACGCAACTCGATGACGTTGACCTACGCAGTGACCGATGCGGGCGACGCGGCGGTGCGCAAGCAGATCGTCGCGCCGCTCATCCGCTTCAACGAAAGCCAGGCCGGCCCGGTCGACTTCCGGCCGCTGGCCGTGATCGTGACCGACGAGGCCGGCGCGGTGGTCGGCGGCCTGTGGGGCGGCACGGCGTTCGGCTGGCTGCATGTCGACCTGCTGGTCGTGCCCGAGGCCGCGCGCGGCCAGGGCGCCGGCACGCGCATCATGGACCTGGCCGAACAGGAGGCCGTCGCGCGCGGCTGCCACAGCGCGTGGCTCGACACGTTCGACTTCCAGGCGCGACCGTTCTACGAGAAGCGCGGCTATGTCCGCTTCGGCGAGCTGCCCGATTATCCGGTCGGGCACAGCCGCATTTTCCTGACGAAGAAACTCGCGGGCTGAGCGCCGCCGCGCGGCACGATTGACGTTGCCGGCGGCCGTCGCCTACGATACCGGGCAGCGATGCAGGTCGCTTCCGGGTCCGCGGAAAGGGTTCAACCCACCTGTCGCGGCAAATCCGGTCTTTCCCCATCCTTTGTGCTGGCGGTATTGCGGACCTTCGGCCATCCATGCACGAGGATCCGCATGAAAAAGCTGCCTCCCAACGCCCATCCCGATCATCTGAAAAAGCAGGCCAAGGCGTTGTTGCGCCTGTACCGGCAGGGTGACGCCGATGCCGTCGCGCGCTTCGTCGAGTCGCTGCCCGCCGCCGCGAATCGCACGCACGACGAAACGCTCGCGCTCGGGCTGCGCCTGCACGACGCGCAGTCCTGCATCGCGCGCGAGTACGGTTTTGCTTCGTGGGCCGATCTCGGCGTGTTCGTCGAAACCCATGCGCTCACGCGGGAACCGCGGCCGCTGCTGATCCGCCGCTGGCTGGAGCTCGCTTACGGCGCCGACGTGACGGGCGGCTTCGACGCGGCCCGGCCGCGCGTCGCCGCGCAATTGCTGCTCGATCATCCCGATCTCGTTTCGGCGGACCCGACCATCGCGTGTGCGGCCGGCGATCTCGACGCGGTGAAGGCCGCGCTGGCCGCCGATCCCGGCTGGATCGCGCGCGCCGGCGGGGCGCTGAAGCTGCCGCCGCTCGTCGCCGTCACGCATTCGCGGCTCGGGCAGCTTCCCGAATTCGCGGCGAGGTTGCGTGCGTGCGCGCGTCATCTGCTCGATGCGGGCGCCGATCCGAACCAGCGGATCGGCAACCGGTATCCGCCGGCCTCGCTCGCCGCGCCCGATGCGTCGGCGCCGCTGTCGGCGCTCTATGGCGCCGCCGGCGTCCAGCGCGATCCGGCGCTCACCGCGATGCTGCTGGAAGCCGGCGCCGATCCGAACGACGGCGAATCGCTGTATCACTCGGTGGAGAACCCGGCGTGCACGCGGCTGCTGCTCGAGCACGGCGCGCGGGTGGGCGGGACGAATGCGTTGCGACGCGCGCTCGACGTGCCGGACGCGGCCGCGCTCGAACTGCTGCTCGCGCATGGCGGCGATCCGAACGAACCGGCCGGCGAGGGGCCGACCAGGACGTGGGGCGCGCCGTTGCTGCGCGCGATCGCCGTGCGTTGCCCGGCGCGCCACGTCGCCGCGCTGCTGGCGGCCGGCGCCGATCCCCACGCGCGGACCGCCGCGGGCGTCAGCGCGTACCGGCTCGCGATGCAGACCGGATTGTCCGATGTCGCGGCGCTGTTGCGCGCGGCCGGCGCGGAGGAAGCGCTCGATGCGCAAGACGCGTTCGTGGCGGCGTGCGCGCGCGCCGATGCCGACGACGCACGGCGCATCCAGGGGCGTCATCGCGAACTGCCCGGTGCGCTGTCCGACGACCGGCTGCGGTTGCTGCCGGACGCCGCCGCATGGGGTTCGCGCGATGCGGTGAAGGTGATGGTCGAGCTGGGCTGGCCGATCGACGCGCGTGGCGGCGACTGGGACGCGAGCGCGCTGAATCACGCGGTGTTCCGCGGCGATGCGGAACTGCTGGCGTTTCTGCTCGCGCACGGTGCGGGCTGGCGCGACCTGCACGGGTTCGGCAGCGACGCGCTCGGTACGTTGTCGTGGGCGTCGGTCAACGAACCGGAGGGAGCCGGTGAGGCCGACTGGGAGGCGTGCGCGCGCGTGCTGCTTGCGCATGGCGTGCCGCCAGCGGTGCGCGATCCGTCGAATCCGGATGGCGTGCTGATCGACGGTCGCGCGATGCGGTTCTCCGAGGCCGTCACCGACGTGTTGCTCGGCAGCGACGGCGGGCGGCCCGTATCGACGTGAACCGACGCGGGCGGCCGCGCGGGGTTGCCTGCATTCGGCGTTGGGCCGCATTCTTCCTGTTGCGCGACGACATTTCGACGAAAGCTGAAACGTCGCGTGCACGACCGGCGTAAGCTCACCCGTCAACACTGTCCCTGGAGTTCGCGATGATCCGTTCCGACCTGCAAGCCCGCCACTCCGAAGCTTTCCGTGCGCTGCATACGCGCCCCGGCGCGTTCATCATCCCGAACCCGTGGGACGCCGGCACCGCGCGCCTGCTCGCGATGGCCGGCTTCGAGGCGCTCGCCACGACCAGCGCCGGCTACGCGTTTTCGAAAGGGCAGCCCGACAACGCGATTGACCGCGACGCGATGCTCGATCACATCGCCGATCTCGTCGCCGCGGGGGGCCTGCCGGTGAGCGCCGATCTCGAGAACGGCTTCGGCGACGCGCCCGGCACGGTGGCCGAAACGATCCGGCTGGCGGCCGAAGCCGGCGCGGTCGGTGGCTCGATCGAGGATGCGACCGGTCGCGCCGATACGCCGATCTATGCGCGCGACGCGTCGGTCGAGCGCATCGCGGCGGCCGTCGACGCGGCGCGCGCGCTGCCGTTTCCGTTCACGCTGACCGCCCGCTGCGAAAACTACCTGCACGGCCGCCGCGACCTCGACGACACGATCGCGCGGCTCGTCGCCTATCGCGACGCCGGCGCCGACGTGCTGTACGCGCCCGGCATCACCGACGCCGACGAGATCGCGGCGGTGACGCGGGCGGTCGGCGCGCCGGTCAATGTCGTCATGGGCCTGCAGGGCGGGCTGCTGAGCCTCGACGAACTGGCGGCGCTCGGCGTGAAGCGTGTCAGCGTCGGCGGCGCGCTGGCGCGGGCCGCGCTCGGCGCGTTCCTGCGCGCGGCGACGGAGATGAGGCGCGACGGCACCTTCACCTTTACCCAGGCGGCCGTGCCGGGGCGCGATATCAACCGCTGGTTTGCGGCGCCGGATAATTCGCCGATTTTGTTCGACGAATGAGCCCCAATAAAAGCCGGAATCGTTTACGGCGAAACATTGATTGACAATAATCAACCGGTTTCGCGTCCGAATTAATCGTCGATGACGACGCGAAAATCATCGTCTATTCTCCGCATTCCGCCTGTTCGGCCACAGCCGGCGCGCCGCGCCTGACGCCCGGCGGGCCGTCAGGCGTGACGATCCCGCGCATTGTTGCAGGTTATTGTTCAGAGCGTTGCCGCGCGCGGCAGTTGCCGGATGATTTTTTGATTGATAATCTGCGGCACGTTCCAATGGCCGGTCAGTGCGCCGCCGGGAATATCAATATATTCAATATATAAAAAGCTGAGAGAGCGATGACGATCCGAGAAAATCACCGCATGAGGTTTCGCGTGGGCGATGTCGTGACGCTTAAAACGGGCGGCCCGCGCATGACCGTCACGTATGCCGGGCCGGTCGTGTTCGACGACGGCGACTGGCTGATCTGCCAGTGGTTCGACGAAAGCGGCGAATTCCGGCAGGAAATGTTCCATCACGACACGGTGGTGCCCGAACCGCGCGCGATTTCGGCCGGGCGGGTCCGGCTGCGCATGCAGTCGCACCGCGACCGATCGGCGGCCTGACGCCGGCCGCCTCAGCCATGCCGTGACTCATCGCTCCCCGTCCGTACCGCGACATTTCACGCCATCCCGAAACATGCGGCGGCGCACTGCGCCGATACTGAGCGCATGAACCCGACCGATCCCATTGCCGCGGTCACGCACCGCGGTCCCTATCCCTATTACGCCGCGCTCGTCGACGGGCCGCCGCTCGCGTTCGATGCCACGCTCGGCCTGTGGGTCGCGAGCCGCGCGACGGCCGTGACGGCCGTGCTCGGCGATCCGGCCTGCCGCGTGCGCCCGCTCGACGCGCCGGTGCCGCCCGCGTTGCGCGGCACGACGGCCGGCGCGCTGTTCGGCGAGCTGGTACGCATGAACGAGGGTGCATCGCGACACGACGTACCGAAGCAGGCGTTGCGTGCGGCGTTCGCGCCGCTCGACCCGGCCGCGCTGCGCGATCGCGCCGAGGCGATTGCCGCGCGGCGGTTGTCCGCGCCCGGCGATGCCGACGCGCTGAACGCGTGGTGCATGACGGTGCCCGTGTGCGCGGTTGCCGAGCTGCTCGGCTTCGACGAAACCCAGCTCGACGACATCGCGGCGCGGGTCGTCGAATTCGTCGCGGCACTGTCGCCGCTGTCGGATGCCGCGGCGCTGGCGCGCGCGAGCGACGCGGCGCGACAACTGCTCGACCGGATGACGGAACGCGTCGCGCAGTCGCATGCGCAGGACGGCACGCTGGTCGCCGCGGTACAGCAGGCGGCCCGCGCGTCGGGCTGGCAGGCGGGCGGCGCGCTGGTCGCGAATCTCGTCGGGTTGCTGTCGCAGACATGCGAGGCGACCGCTGCATGGCTCGGCAATGCACTCGTGGCGTGGAACGGCGAAGCACGCGAGGTGCCGGACGCCGCCGCGATCGACGCATTCGTCGCCGAAGTCGGGCGTTTCGATTCACCGGTACAGAACACGCGCCGCTTCGTCGCGGCACGCACGACGATCGAAGGCGTGAGCGTCGAAGCCGGCGACGCGATCCTCGTCGTGCTGGCGGCGGCGAATCGCGATCCGGCCGTGCATCGCGAGCCGCACCGGCTGATGCCCGGCCGCACGGCGGGGCCGAATTTCGGCTTCGGCACGGGGCCGCATGGATGTCCGGGCGAGCGGATCGCACTGGCGGTCACGGCGGGGGCATTCGCGGCGCGGTTGCACGCGGGCGGCTGGCCGCCGCGTGACGCACTGAAGTGGGATTACCGCGCGTCGACCAATGTCAGGATGCCGAAGTTCGACGCGAGTCGGTGAAGGGGAAAGAGGGACTTACCGACAGCCTTGTTTTTCCGCCCATTGCTCCTGGGCGGCGACACGGCGTTGCACGCGTTCGACGAGGCCGGTCGAAAAAGTCCGCATGCTGATACCGCGGCGCTTCGCGAGGATCGTCTGCGCGACGTCGGTGCGCGGGTTCGGCTGGCACGCCCAGTACAGCGTCATCAGCCAGCCGATGCCTGTCCACGCGAACAGGGCGTTGAACATCGCGATCGTCAGCTTGTCGTGCCGGCCGCGCCGGTCGGCAATGACGGCCGGCAGGAAATAGAGCGCGATCGCCGCGACTGAACCGGCCACTTGAATCAGGACTGCATCATGCATGGTGCTGCTCCGTCCGAACTGCAATGAGGCTGATTGTCGCGCTTTTTCCGTTCGTGTGCAGGCAATTGATTGTTGCGCTTTTAGTGACGATCAGGCGGGTTCGACGTCCGCCGGCTGCACGTCGTTGCTCAGTGCGAAACCTTCGTCGAGCCAGCCCGTCACGCCGCCGATCATCAGCTTGACCGGGCGGCCGAGGCGCGCGAGCCGGATCGCCGCGCGGGCGGCGCCGTTGCAGTGCGGCCCCGCGCAGTAGACGACGAACAGCGTGTCGGCCGGGTAGCCGGCGAGCTTGCTTTCGACGATCTTGCGGTGCGGCAGGTTGCGCGCGCCGGGCACGTGGCCGGCGGCGAACTGGTCGGGGCCGCGCACGTCGAGCAGCACGAAATCGGGCGTGCCGGATGCGAACGCGTCGTGCACGTCCCAGCAATCGGTCTCGAAGCGCAGCGAGGCCTCGAAATGCGCGAGGGCGGCGGGGCTGTCGGCGGCGGGGACGTCGGTGACGTGGGACATGGTCAGGCTCTCCGGGTTGAACGGGCACGAAATGCGCCGCAATGAAGGGCAGTATCGCGGTTCGGCGCGGGTCGCGGCAGTGGCGCGATCGACAAGTTCCGGTAACATCGCGCCATGCACAATCATCTCGTCGTCGCGCTCGCCTACGATCGGCTCTGCACGTTCGAATTCGGCTGCGTGGTCGAACTGTTCGCGCTCGAGCGCCCCGAACTCGGCGTCGACTGGTATCGCTTCGCGGTAGCCGCGAGCGAGCCGGGGCCGGTGCGCGCGGCGGGCGGCATTACCGTTGCCGCGCCCTACCGGCTCGCGACGCTCGATCGCGCGGACACCATCGTGATTCCCGGCTGGCGCGATCCGGACGAATTGCCGCCCGAGCCGTTGCTGAAGAAGCTGCGGGCCGCGCACCGGCGCGGCGCGCGGCTCTGCTCGATCTGTTCGGGCGTGTTCGTGCTCGCGGCGGCCGGCGTGCTCGACGGCCTCACCGTGACGACTCACTGGCGGTATGCGGAACGCCTGCAGGCCCGTAATCCGGCGCTGCGCGTGAATCCCGATGCGCTGTACGTCGACGAAGGGCAGATCGTCACGTCGGCCGGCTCGGCGGCGGGGCTCGACATGCTGCTGCATCTCGTGCGCCGCGATCATGGCGGCGCGATCGCGAACCGCGTCGCGCAGCGTCTCGTGCTGCCGCCGCATCGCGACGGCGGCCAGGCGCAGTTCGTGCCGCGTCCGGTCGCACCGGGCGGCACCGACCGGCTCGCCAAGCTGATCGACTGGATGCGCGCGCATGTGGCCGAGCCGCACACGCTCGCGTCGCTCGCCGCGCAGGCCGCGATGAGCACGCGCACGCTGCAGCGTCAGTTCTCCGATGCGACGGGGATGTCGCCGCTCGCGTGGCTGATCCGCGAGCGCGTGAACGTCGCGAAGGACATGCTCGAGGCGCAGCCCGCGCTGCCGCTCGCACAAGTCGCGGCGCGCGCCGGGTTCGGTTCCGAGGAGTCGCTGCGCCGGCATTTCCGGCGCGTCGCGGCGACGAGCCCGGCCGCGTACCGGCGCGGGATGGATCGCGGCGGCACGTAGCGGGTGTCGGGCCGGAGCGCTCGCGCGACGATGAAAAGCCGTCCCTGCGGCACGATGCGCTCACCCGCGCGGCCGGGCTGCGCGACGCATTTCCGAACGCTGTCTGAACGGCCAGGAGGGGCGCCGGCGGGGGCGCATCGGCGTATGATCTGGGTTTTCGTCAGCCCGATCCAGGCACCCCCACCATGACTTCCGTCGACACTACCCCCGTCCTCGACCATGACAAGCTCGTTACCTTCATCGAGCGCAAGTGGAACGATGAAATCCTCCACGCCCTGACCGACTACATCGCGATTCCCGCGAAGAGCCCCGCATTCGACCCCGACTGGGCGAAACGCGGATATCTCGAGCGCGTCGTCACCGATGCCGCGCAGTGGGCCGAACGGCAGCCGGTGAAGGGCCTGAAGCTCGAAATCGTGCGCCTGCCGGGCCGCACGCCGGTGATCTTCTTCGAGTCTCCGGCCACGCGCTCGGGCAGCACCGACACGATCCTGCTGTACGGCCACCTCGACAAGCAGCCCGAATTCGACGGCTGGCGCGCGGACCTCGGCCCGTGGACGCCGAAGTTCGAGAACGGCAAGCTGTACGGCCGCGGCGGCGCGGACGACGGCTATGCGATCTACGCAAGCCTCGCGGCGCTCGGCGCGCTCGACGAGCAGGGCATCGAGCGGCCGCGCTGCGTCGGCCTGATCGAGACGTGCGAGGAGTCGGGCAGCTACGACCTGCTGCCGTACGTCGACGCATTGCGCGACCGGCTCGGTCAGGTGTCGCTCGTCGTGTGCCTCGATTCGGGCGCCGGCAACTACGACCAGATGTGGCTCACCACGTCGCTGCGCGGCCTCGTGTCCGGCGACCTGCAGGTCGAGGTGCTGGAAGAAGGCGTCCACTCGGGTGTCTACGGCGGCATCGCGCCGTCGAGCTTCCGCGTGATGCGCCAGCTGTTCGAACGCCTCGAAGACGCGAAGAACGGCAACCTGCTGCCGGGCGTGTTCCATTGCGAGATTCCGTCGAGCCGCGTGCGCGAAGCCGAGGCCGCTGCCGCGATTCTCGGTGACACGGTGTGGAAGGGGCTGCCGTGGGCGTGCGGCCAGGATGGCAAGCCCGTGCTGCCGACCACGACCGATCCGCGCGAGGCGCTGCTGAATTCGACGTGGCGTCCGTCGCTGTCGGTGACGGGCGCGGCCGGCATGCCGGCGCTCGCCGATGCGGGCAACGTGCTGCGTCCGCGCACCGCATTCAAGCTGTCGCTGCGGCTGCCGCCGCTCGTCGACGCCGCGCAGGCCGTCCAGCAACTGAAGGAATTGCTCGAACTCGATCCGCCGTACAACGCGAAGGTCACGTTCAAGCCGGACGCCGGCGCCGCGACGGGCTGGAGCGCGCCGGATCTCGCGCCGTGGCTCGCGTCGTCGCTCGACGCCGCGTCGCGCCGCCACTTCGGCGCCGACTGCGCGTACATGGGCCTCGGCGGCACGATCCCGCTGATGAACGTGCTGCAGGAAGGCTTCCCCGCAGCGCAATTCATGGTGTGCGGCGTGCTCGGGCCGAAGTCGAACGCGCACGGCCCGAACGAGTTCCTGCCCGTACCGTATGCGAAGAAGCTCACCGCGGCCGTTGCCGACGTGATCGCGACCGCGCGCTGATCGGCGCAACGTTCGACGTACCGTTGCCCGACCCGAACCGCCTTGATGGAGTGTTGCCGATGACCGCACTGCCGACGCCCGATACCGAACCGCTGCGCATGCGCGCCGAACCGCTGCATGCCTTCGTCGCGGCACTCTGGGAACGGGCCGGCAGCCACCCGCGCGAGGCGACGCTGGTCGCCGATCACCTGGTCGGCGCGAATCTCGCGGGCCACGATTCGCACGGGATCGGGATGATCCCGAATTACGTCGCGTCGTGGCGCGAAGGGCAGTTGCAGTTGAACGGGCACGCGTCGATCGTCCGCGACGGCGGCGCGGTGCTGACGATCGACGGCGGGCGCGGCTTCGGCCAGGTGATCGCGTTCGAGGCGATGGTCGAAGGAATCGAGCGCGCGCGGCGCATGGGCATTTGCGCGATCGGGCTGCGCGACGTTCATCACCTCGGCCGCATTGGGCACTGGGCCGAGCAGTGCGCGCGCGCCGGGCTCGTGTCGTTCCATTTCGTCAACGTGCCGGGCGACCTGCTGGTCGCGCCGCTGCACGGCACCGATCCGCGTTTCGGCACGAATCCGTTCTGCGCCGCGTATCCGCGGGCGGGCAAGCCGCCGTTGCTGCTCGATTTCGCGACGAGTGCGATCGCGTACGGCAAGACGCGTGTCGCGTACAACCAGGGCAAGCGCGTGCCGGCCGGGTCGCTGATCGACCATCGCGGCCAGCCGACCGACGATCCGGCCGTGATGCACGAGCAGCCGTTCGGCGCGCTGCTGCCGTTCGGGCTGCACAAGGGCTATGCGCTCGCGGCGATGTGCGAGATCTTCGGCGGCGCGCTGGTGGGCGGGCATACGACGTACGGCGATACGCTGCAGAAGACGAGCGCGATCGTCAACGGAATGCTGTCGGTGCTGATCGATCCGAACGCGTTCGACGCGGCCGATGCCGAACGCGAAGCCGATGCGTTCGTCGCGTGGGCGAAGGCGTCGCCGCGGGCCGGCGATGCGCCGGTGCAGGTGCCCGGCGAGCCGGAAGAGGCGAGCCGCGCCGCACGCGGCACGGCCGGGATTCCGGTCGACCGCGCAACGTGGCGGCAGATTCGCGAGAGCGCGGCGGCCGTCGGGGTCGACGCGGCCGAGTTCGATGCGTGGACGCAGCGCTGCGAGGCGTCCGCATGAGCTGGCAGGCGGAGAAGGCGCACGGCGAGGAAATTGCGTATCAGCTTGCGCCGCTCGGTACGGTCGCCGTAGCACGGTTCTTCAGCGGGGCGGCCTTGCGGCTCGACGGCGTGATGTTCGGCTTCCTGTCGCGCGGGTCGCTGTTCCTGCGTGTCGACGACGTGAATCGCCCGGCGTTCGTCGCGGCGGGGATGGGGCCGTTCTCGTATGCGCGGCCCACGCGCACCGTCTCGCTCGAGGGCTATTACGAAACGCCGGCCGACGTGCTCGAGGATGCGGGCGCGCTGTTCGACTGGTGCCGCAGCGCGTATCGCGCGGCGCTGCTGGCCGGGCCGCCGAAGCGCAAGGCGCGGGCGGTGTCGAAGACGGGATCGAGGGCGGCGCCGAAGCCTGCAGCGAAACCGGCGCCCAAAAAGGCATCCACGCCAGCGGCGAAATCCGCATCGAAACCGGCGTCGGCGCAGAAAGCGAAACCGGCATCGAAATCATCATCCGCGCCGGCACCGAAACCGGCAGCGAAGCGCAAGCAGACGTAATACCGGCCGCGTGGCGCGACAGCCTCGCAAGGTTCGCTTTCCTTTCTTTCAGACCGCCTCGTCGCGGCCGACCAGCACGCCGCGCGGGCGACTGGCCCGCGCGATCCGGCGCATGAACGCATCGAGCGTGACGCACCGCACATCCTGCGTGCTTCACAACGGCGGCCCCGACGTTTATGATCGGCGCGGGCTGCGCCCGTGCGTCGCGCGACCCGCGCCGGCCTCGCCGCCGGCCCGCGAACGGCGCACCGTACGCCGCGCGGCACGCTTCCCCACTCATCATTCCAGACGGAGACAGCCGATGCTCGTCCTGATTCTCGGTTTAGCGATCTTCCTCGGTGTGCACTCGGTCCGGATCGTCGCCGACGGCTGGCGGTCCGCGACGATCGATCGGATCGGCGAGAAAGGCTGGAAGGGCGGCTACGCGATCGCGTCGATCGTCGGCTTCGTGCTGATCATCTGGGGGTACGGGATCGCCCGCGCGGGCGCGACGTTGCTGTGGGTGTCGCCGGTCGGCGTGCGCCACCTGACGGGCATGCTGACCGCGGTCGCATTCGTGCTGATCGCCGCGTCCTACGTGCCGCGCAACCGGATCAAGACGCTCGTCGGGCATCCGATGCTGGCCGGCGTGATGGTGTGGGCGGTGGCGCACCTGCTCGTGAACGGCACCGTGCATGCGGTCGTGCTGTTCGGTGCGTTCTTCGTGTGGTCGATCGTCGATTTCGTCGTGTCGCGTGCGCGGGATCGCAGCGACGGTGTCCGCTATCCGGCCGGCGGGCTGGCCGGCGACCTCGCAACCGTGGCGGCCGGGCTCGTCGCCTGGGCCGTGTTCGCGCTGTTCCTGCACGGCCCGCTGATCGGCGTGCGGCCGTTCGGCTGAACGGAACGCGCACGCCGGTCGGCCTCCCGCCGGTCAACGCCCCTTCGCGCCGGCGGCCTGCCCGAACGACGGCTGCTTGCGCCGCAGGAAGTACGCCGCGACGATCGCGAGCGCCGTCAGCACCGTGAACCAGAACTGGAAGCGCGAATCCGGGTTGAACGCCTGCGACCCCAGCACGGCGACCAGCGCCAGCAGCGCGACCCAGTTCGATACCGGATAGAACCACGCGCGGAACGCCGTCGGATCGCGTTGCTCGTGCTTCGTCTGCCGGCGCATCGCGAAGTGCGCGACGATGATGAAGATCCACACGATCATCACGAACGCGCCGCTGCTCTTCGCGAGCATCAGGAACAGGTCGCCGCCGCTCACGAAGTGAATGCCGAGGATCGACACGCAGATCGCGAGGCACAGCACGAGCGCGTTCATCGGCACGCCCTTCGCGTTGGTGCGGCCGAACACCGCGGGCGCGTGGCCGCGCTGGCTCAGCGAGAACAGCATGCGCGAGTTCGAGAACAGGAACGAGTTCATCACCGACATGAACGACACGAACAGCACGATCTTCATCGCGACGGCGGCCTCCGTGAAGCCTGCCATGCCGAACAGCGATACGTACGGCGATTTCAGGTTGGCCTTGTCGGTCCACGGCATGCACAGGATCAGGATCGACACCGAGCCGACGTAGAACACCATCACGCGCACGATCACGCTCTTGATCGCGCGGATCACGTTCCTGCTCGGGTTTTCCGATTCGCCCGCGGCCACTGCCGCGATCTCGCTGCCGCCGAGCGAGAAGATCACGACCATCACGCCGGCGAGCACGGGCGAGATGCCGTTCGGCATGAAGCCGCCGTGATCCGTGAGGTTCACGAGCCCCGGCGCGGGAATGCGCGGCTGGAAGCCGAGCAGGATCGACGCGCCGAGCGCCATGAACACGATGATCGTCGCGACCTTCGCGAACGACAGCCAGTATTCGGCTTCGCCGAACGAGCGCACCGAATACGCGTTGCTCGCGATCAGCGTGACGAGCATGAACAGCGCGCCGCCCCAGATCGGCAGCCACGGCAGGAAATCGTGGAGGATCGCGCCGAGCAGGATCGCTTCGACGGTGATCGTCATCATCGACTTGAACCAGTACAGCCAGCCGACCGCGAAGCCGGCCCATTCGCCGAGATAGCTGCTCGCATACGTGGAGAACGATCCGCTGTCGGGATTGCGGGACGCCATTTCGCCGAGCATGAACATGACCAGCGTGACGATCACGCCGCCGATCAGGTACGACAGGATCGCCGCGGGGCCGGCCGTTGCGATGATCGCGCCGGAGCCGACGAACAGGCCCGCGCCGATCACGCCGCCGAGCGCGATCATCGTGATGTGCCGTTGCTTGAGGCTTTGCCTCAACGAGTTGTCCTGCATCTCCTACCTCTAGTTATTGTTGGCCGGGAACGTATCGGGCGGCGCGGCGGCAAGCGTTCTGCCGCCGCGGGGCGCCGATGTCGAGGGAGCGTGTGTGACGCGATGTGCGGGGCCGCCTGCGGTGTATCGAAATGGCGGCCACGGTGTGCCGGTCGGTGCCCGCGAGAGGGCGATGATGGCGACAAACCGGATTGTCGGCGGACACCGCCGCGACGGCAAACGAGATATGCGAAAGACGTCTTGCGGTTTGCTCATCAATTGCCGCGATCGCGGCAGGCGTGGGCGTGGGTCAGATCGGTTTGACGAACAACCCGATGGTCAGCAGCACGCCGATGCAGACGATCGCGATTCGCAGCACGCGTTCGTTGACGCGATGCAGCGCCCATGCGCCGAGCAGGCCGCCGACGATGGCGCCGCCGCCGAGTGCGATCGCCGCGCGCCAGTGAAGGTGCGGCGAGGTGAGGAACAGCACGACCGCCGACGCATTCATCACGCCCGCGAGCGCGTTCTTGGTCGACATCGCGCGACGCGGCGGCAGGCCGGCCATCGTCAGCGCGGCCATCATCAGGAACCCGATGCCGCCGCCGAAGTAGCCGCCGTAGATCGCGATCAGGAACTGCGAGGCCCCGGCCGCGACTGGGCCGAGATGTTGCGTGCCCGCGCCCGGCTTGCGAAAGAAGCTGCCCCATGCGAACACGATCGTCGCGAACAGCACGAGCCACGGGACGAGGCGCGAGAAGATCGACGAAGGCGTCTTCAGCAACAGCAGCCCGCCGAGCGCGCCGCCGACCACGCTGATCGCGAACAGCGCGCGAAACGGCAGCCTGCCCACGCCGCTCACCATGTTCCGGCTCGCCCAGCCCGTCGTGACCTGGCCGGGGAACAGTGCGACCGTCGACGTGATGTTGGCCGCGAGCGGCGACATCCCCGACACGATCAGCGCGGGCAGCGTGACGAACGAGCCGCCGCCGGCGAGAGCGTTCTGCAGGCCGGCCCACAGGCCGGCGAGGATGATGAGGGCGAGCACGATCGATTGATCCGGGATATTCCGACCTTGAACCGCGAACGGCCAGGCTTGCGGGGCGGGGATGCACGATGGTAATTCAGGACCGCGGCCGATGCACGCACGATACGCGGCGTGCCGATGGCGGCCAGGACACGGACGAAATGAGCATCGATTGTCTGCGGCGACGATTCAATTAATAAAGACCAGGTCGTTTATTTCGTTTCTGGATTCATCGGGTGTGGTTTTCGGGAGGCGGGTTTTTTGGTATGAGCGGACAGGGTTGCGGTGAAAGTTCAATTGGATTCCGGGCATCCAGGCAGAAACGGATGCTGGGGTCGGAAGCGCCCGGATGTCGGAAGTTTTTGAGTGAATGTCGGGAAGAGAGAAGCGTCTCGCGAAAATCCTTGTCGTCGAAGAGGTTTTTGGCAAGATCCGACGCGTCGAAATGCTCGATCTCAATATAGTTGCATGGTGAGGTTCGATTTCATTTTTCACCCTGCAGCGTTGGGTGCGAGCGTGCGTACATGCGCCTTGTCGCGCCGGCTGGGCCGAAAACATTCGGTTTCCAGCGGTGCTTTCGGGGTAACCCGTATCGCGGTGAATCATTGCCACGACAGCGAATAAGGTGAACCAATCCAGACAATTGTTTATGTTTTTATAAGCGACGGGAAATATGCGAAAGAAAGGCTGAAAATATTTGTAAAAGTGCCAGTGGAGTGCAATCATGTACGTGAAAGACCGGTGTAATCTAAACGCAGGCACGAGCGGTACATAGAGAGAGTGATGGTGCACCGCGGCAATTCGCCCTGATCAAGCGAATTGTTGATGATTCGCGATAAAAGGAAATAACTAATATGGCGAGGGCGGTAGAAATGCAGATCCAATATCAAACAAAAAATCGCCGCGTGGACAACACCCGCGGCGCGAGGGCCATCAAACACGTATGTCCGTCGGACTGGCGCGTTGTATTGGGCCATTTCCCGGCACGCAGGGCGAACGGCTGTTCCGGCCGTCTGGACTCATCCCTGATTCCGTAGCAGCCCCGGCTCCATTCTTCCTTTTCCGGCATAGGCCGCCTCGGGCGGGCTAGCGGCTCGTTGCGTCCCGCGCGAGCCGGATACCCGGTTTGCAGCGGCGCGAATTCGCGTCGTGCTCCGTCGCGCCTGTTTGGTTGAACGTTTGCCTGTCATCGACGGGCCAGGTTTTGTCACATCCATCTACAAGGAGTCGGGCAATGGTTTCCTCGTCGGTCTTGAGCAATCACGTCGATGTTCCGGTCGCCAACGGTTCGCAGGTCGTCGCGTCGCCGGGAGGCCCGGCGAATTTTCTGCTGTCGGCCCACAAGGAGGACGTGGCCAACTATGCGCGTTCGGGGAACGACCTGGTCGTCGAATTCAAGGACGGCCGAACAGTGCGCGTTCAGGCGTTCTTCGAGAACGGCGCGGATTATCACAATCTCGTCTTCGTTCAGGACGACGGGCGATTTCTTGTGCAGTTCGGCCCCGCACTGCAGGCGACCGGCGATGGCATCGTCGATGCGGCGCTCACTTATGCGCCGATCGGCGACGGGTTGTCGACTGGTGCGCTGCTCGGAATACTCGGCGGCGTCGCCGCGGCCGGCGGCATTGCGGCAGCCGCGGCCAGCGGCGGCGGTGGGGATGACGGCGGTAGCGGCGCCAGTGGCGGAGGAACGCCGACCGGGCCGGCGCGACTGGCGATCGATTCGATCGATGGGCAGTCGACCGACGGCAACGGCAATATCGTCACGGGGCGGGCGTCGCCGACGATCGCGGGTTCGGGCGCTCAGCCGAACACGACGGTGACGATCCAGGTCGATGGTCAGACGATCGGTGCGGTGACTGCGGACGCGAACGGGCGCTGGTCGTACACGCCCGGTACGTTGCCGGAGGGCGCCCATCAGATCACCGTGACGCAGACCGACAGTAGCGGCAATACGAGCGAGCTGAGCACGGTGGGGATCGTGGTGGATACGATCGTGCCGGAAACGCCTGCGATTACGGCCGTCAGCGACGATGCACAACATCCGGTGACGATCGGCGGTGCGACGAGCGATACGACGCCGACGCTCGGCGGTACCGCGGAAGCGGGTAGCAGGGTGAGCGTGTATGACGGCACGACGCTGCTGGGAACGACGACAGCGGATTCGTCCGGGAAGTGGACATTTACGCCGACCACGGGTTTGGGCGAGGGCGCGCACTCGATTACGGTGACTGCGACGGATGCGGCCGGCAACGTGAGCACCCCGAGCGCGGCCTTCGAGCTGACGATCGATACGACGGCTCCCGCGCTGCCCACGGTGAACGCGACGGACGGTACGTCGCTGTCGGGCACGGCGGAAGCGGGCGCGACGGTCAACATCGATACGAATGGCGACGGTACGCCGGACGCCACCGTGACGGCTGACCCGAGCGGCGTCTGGACGTACACGCCCTCGACTCCGCTGCCGGTCGGCACGGTGATCGGCGTGACGGCCACCGATGCGGCGGGCAATACGGGGCCGTTTGCCTCGGTAACGGTGACGGGCGATACGACGGCACCGGGTGCGCCGGTCATCGGTACGGTGACGGACGATGCGGGCTCTGTTGTTGGTGCGATTGCCTCTGGCGGCAGTACTGATGACGCGACGCCGACATTGAGCGGCACAGCGGAAGCAGGCAGCACGGTGAGCGTGTATGACGGCACGACGTTGCTGGGCACGACGACGGCAGATCCGTCCGGAAACTGGACGTTCACGCCGACCACGGGTTTGGGAGAGGGCGCGCACAGCCTGACCGTCACCGCCACGGACACGGTCGGCAACGTGAGTGTTCCGAGCACGGCCTTCGACCTGACGATCGATACGACAGCTCCGTCGATTCCGACAGTGAACGCGACCGACGGTACGTCGTTGTCGGGCACGGCGGAGGCGGGTGCGACGGTCAACATCGATACGAACGGCGACGGCACGCCGGATGCCACCGTAACAGCCGACCCGAGCGGCACGTGGACGTACACGCCCTCGACCCCGCTGCCGGCTGGCACGGTGATTGGCGTGACGGCCACCGATGCGGCGGGCAATACGGGCCCGTCTGCTTCGGTAACGGTGACGGGCGATACGACGGCACCGGGTGCGCCGGTCATCGGTACGGTGACGGACGATGCGGGCTCTGTTGTTGGTGCGATTGCCTCTGGCGGCAGTACTGATGACGCGACGCCGACATTGAGCGGTACAGCGGAAGCAGGCAGCACAGTGAGCGTGTATGACGGCACGACGTTGCTCGGCACGACGACAGCGGACCCATCCGGAAACTGGACGTTCACGCCGACTACTGCACTGGGTGAGGGTGCACACAGCCTGACCGTCACCGCAACGGATACGGCCGGCAACGTGAGTGTTCCGAGCACGGCCTTCGATCTGACGATCGATACGACGGCTCCGGCGATTCCGACAGTGAACGCGACGGACGGTACGTCACTGTCGGGTACGGCCGAAGCGGGCGCAACGGTCAACATCGATACGAACGGCGACGGCACGCCGGACGCCACCGTAACAGCCGACCCCAGCGGCGCGTGGACGTACACGCCCTCGACCCCGCTGCCGGCTGGTACGGTGATCGGCGTGACGGCCACCGATGCGGCAGGCAACACGGGCCCGTCTGCCTCGGTAACGGTGACGGGTGACACGACGGCACCGGGTGCGCCGGTCATCGGCACCGTGACGGATGACGTGGGTTCTGTTGTTGGTGCGATCATTTCCGGCGGCAGTACTGATGACGCGACGCCGACATTGAGCGGTACAGCGGAGGCAGGCAGCACAGTGAGCGTGTATGACGGCACGACGTTGTTGGGTACGACGACGGCCGACCCGTCCGGAAATTGGACGTTCACGCCGACCACGGGTTTGGGAGAGGGCGCGCACAGCCTGACCGTCACCGCCACGGACACGGCAGGCAATGTGAGTGTTCCGAGCACGGCTTTCGAGCTGACGATCGATACGACGGCTCCGTCAATTCCGACAGTGAACGCGACGGACGGTACGTCGCTGTCGGGTACGGCCGAAGCGGGTGCGACGGTCAACATCGACACGAACGGCGACGGCACGCCGGACG